>JAAYBH010000207.1 GCA_012718935.1 Clostridiales bacterium | reverse complement strand
GGCCTGCAGGAAGCGGGCCTTGACACAATTATTATCGCCGGTATGGGCGGAGAGACGATTGCCGGCATTCTCGAAAGAGCGCCCTGGGTGCTGACAGAAAATGTGCGCATCATCCTTCAGCCTCAGTCAAAACTTGGCACACTCAGTAACTGGCTTGACAACAACAGGTATGCGATTTTCGATGAAACGCTCGTTGAAGAGGACGGCAGGTTTTATGCTGTGCTTTTGGCAGGCGCGGGCAGCAGCCGCGCGCCCCTGTCCTGTGCGGAGATTTACGCCGACCGGATACTGATGGAAAAGCGTGACCCGCTGCTGCCGGGATATCTGGATATGCTGATCGAAAAAACAAGAAAGACGATTGACGGGATGGAACAGGCGCGAAGCGGTGTCCGAATGGACGAGCTGATCCATCATAAGCGCGCGCTGGAAGGGTTTATTCGTATGAAGGAGGAGACTGACACATGGCAGCGGTAAAAGACATTCTCGCTGTGCTGGAGGAATTAGCGCCAGTGGGGCTGAAAATGGATTTTGATAACGTCGGGCTGCTCGTCGGTTATGCCGACAACAAGGTCGACAGGATTCTGGTGAGCCTGGATATCACGGAAGAGGTGATCGCCGAAGCGGTTGGCGGTAACGCGCAGCTCATCGTCTCACACCATCCGCTCTTTTTTACGGTGAACAGCGTCACCGACAGGGACACGACCGGCAGGAAAATCACAGCGCTTCTGGCAAACCATATTTCAGCCATTTGCATGCATACGAATCTTGACGCGGCGTCGGGCGGTGTCAACGACGCTCTGGCCGAGACGGCGGGCCTGAAACAAGCCGCGCTTCTGGCCGACGAGGTGTTTGACGACAGCGGACGCCCCCATTCCTACGGCCGTTTCGGTCACCTGGATCAGCCTGTTAAGCTGAGCAATTATCTGGCATATATCAAAAATCGCCTGAAAGCAGGCGGCCTCCGGTATTATGACGCCGGGCGTGATGTATTTAAGGTGGCGACTGTCGGCGGCTCCGGCGGCAATTACCTGAAAAACGCCCTGGCTCAAGGCTGCGACACGCTCCTGACCTCCGATATCAAGTACGATGTTTTTCTCGAGGCCGGGGAGCTCGGCATCAATCTCATCGACGGCGGCCATTTTTGCACGGAAAATGTCGTGACGCCTGTCCTTGAACAAACACTGACAGGAGCTTTTCCAGATATTGCGGTCTCCGTTTCAAAGATCCATAAACAGCCAGAAGTGTTTTTTTAAGGCTATTTATACAAAAACCTTGATTATTTTTATACGACAATGTAAAATAGCACTACGATACTGATACGCAGTATTCATACGGCAGTATCGGAACGGCAGTCATGACACTGCTGTATTCGTATCGAATATTTATGCGCTGCATCTTGGATACTAAGAGCAGCAGCAAGGAGGAAACCAATAAATGAATAATGCAGCTGTCAGCACAGGCAAGATGGTACGTTTGGCCGTACTTGTCGCAATCTTGATTATCATGGCGTTCACACCGCTGGGGTTTTTACCGATCGGCGTGCTCTCGCTCACACTGCTGCCAATCCCTGTCGCCATAGGAGCGATGCTGTACGGGCCTGCGGTTGGCGCCGGCTTGGGCGGCCTGTTCGGCGTATTATCGCTGATTCAGGGTCTCATGGGCAGGGATCTCGGCCCCGTCCTTATGCCGATCAGTCCGATCCTTTTCGGCATCGTCTGCATCGTACCGCGCATCCTGGAAGGATGGCTCACCGGTCTTGTTTTCAGAGCGCTCCACAAAATCGACCGCACACGGATTGCCAGCTTCGGAGTCAGCGGATTTTTAACAGCGGCATTTAATACGATCTTTTTCATGGGCGGCCTGATGCTCCTGTTCTGGAACACCTTTGTTGTCGGTTACGCCGAAGGACAGGGCGTGACGGGAAGCGCCTGGACAATTATCGCCTTCGTTATGGGCGGCATTCTCCTTCAGGCAGTCGTCGAGGCCATCCTATGCGCCGTCGTGAGCGGCGCCGTCAGTAAGGTTCTGATGAAATACTTCCCCGAAAAGAAACCCGCAAAGGAGTTCTAGACATATGCTTCTCGCCATTGATGTCGGCAATTCAAACACGGTCATCGGGTGCATCGACAACAACGAAATTTCGCACGTATTCAGAATGGTCACGGATATGTCGAAGACTGAGTACGAATACACCGTCGGCATCAAGAATATCCTGGAGTTTGAAGGGATCAGCTGCGACAGGTTTGACGGGGCGATCGTCGCGTCCGTCGTACCGCCGCTGGTGAATGTTTTAAAGGCAGCCGTCAGACGCCTGACGGGTCATAATCCCGTTGTCGTCGGCGCGGGCGTCAAAACAGGAATGAACATCCTGATTGACAATCCCGCCCAGCTGGGCAGCGACCTCGTGGCCGACGGTGTCGCGGCAATCGCCTCCTATCAGCTGCCGGTCATCGTTTTCGATATGGGTACGGCGACGACGATCTCTGTCATCGACCAGAACGCCGGCTTCCTGGGAGGGGCACTGTATCCAGGACTGGCGCTTTCCATGAACGCCTTGTCGCGAGGCACATCCCAGCTTCCGAAGGTTCCGATCGAGGCGCCGGACAGAGTCATCTGCGCCAATACGATCGACTGCATGAAGAGCGGCGCGATCTTCGGCACGGCGTCGATGGTCGACGGCATGATCGACAGGATCGAGGAAGAGCTCGGCATGAAATGCACAATCGTCGCCACAGGCGGGTTGTCGTCACGGATCGTCCCCTATTGCAAGCATGAGATCATCCACGATGAAAACCTTCTCCTGCGGGGACTTGGGATCATTTACGAGAAAAACAAGAGGAAATAGCAAAAGGTAAGCATAAAACTGCCGGCGGACGAGAGATCGTCCGCCGGTTTGTATGTGCGGCATCGGCGGGAGCAAGCCCCCGCCCTGCGGTTAACCACCAGCCGCGTTTCTGCCCGCAACTCTGCCAAATACGATGCATTCGGCGATGGCGTTGCCGCCCAGGCGGTTGGAGCCGTGGACGCCGCCGCAGACCTCGCCGGCGGCAAAGAGGCGGGGGATAGGCTTGCCCCGAATGTCGATGACCCGGGCCTCCGTATTGATACGCAGGCCGCCCATCGTAAAGTGGACCGACGGCCATTGGGCGATCGCATAATAAGGCCCGCTGTCCAGCGGCAACATCTGGGCGGTGACAGGCTTGCCGTAATCCGCGTCGATGCCCGCTTTTAAAGCTTCGTTGTGGCCGGTTACTGTTTCCGATAGCGCACCGGGCGGAATACCGAGCGCTTCCGACAGCTGCCGAAGGGTTTCCGCTTCAAAGATGCGGCCGGAGGTGACGCCCTTGAGGATTTCTTCCCTGGCGCGGCCGAGCTTCTCAAAAACAGCGCCGTTGAGTATGGCATAGGTCGGCTTTCCGCCGGCCTTGATCTGCGCGTCGGAAACCACATCGCGCCCGGAGAGCTCATTGACAAAGCGGCGGCCGGTGTTGTTGACATAAATCGCCCCATAGCCTGGTGATGCGTAAGCGTCCAACGCGAATTTGTCGAGCCCGCCGTTCTTCGGTTCTGCGCTGGGAAAGAGCTGGATGAATTCCATGTGGAGCACGTCCGCACCCGCGGCGCGGGCGCACGTGATCATTTCGCCCGTGGCGCCCTTGTGATTTGTACAGTTATAAGAAGCGCCGGCGGCCGGCTGGTAAGCCGTGCGCATGGCGACGTCCCGGCCGTAACCGCCGGAGGCGATGACGACCCCGCGCCGGGCGGCGATCGTCTTTTTCGCGCCGTTTTCCGAAACGCGGACACCGGTGACGGGACCCGCCATGCCATCCCTGCAAAGCGCGGTGACGGCTGTGTTCAGCCGGAGTTCCGCACCGGAAGATAAGGCCTTCCGTTTGACCACATCGGCCAGATTACAGGCCGCATGATGGCTTCTGTTGGCGCTGTGGCCGCCGATCCGGTGCAGCATCTGCCGGAATACCGCGCCGGCGCCGATGAGCCAATCAAGGCCGGAGGGTGCCTCACGGACCAGAACTTCCACCAGGGCGGGATCGTTAAAATAGCCGCCGCCCCGTAGGGTGTCCGCCATATGGAGCTGCCACGAATCCTCCCCGAGCCCCAGCTTTTCCCGCAGCTTCAGCCCTGAATCCCAGCAGCAGTAGCCGCCGCCGGCGATTTTTGAATTGCCGCCGAAGTAAGGCATCTTCTCCAGGATCAGAGCCGCCGCGCCGTTTTCCCGCGCTTCCGCCGCCGCCGCCAGCCCGGCAAACCCCGAGCCTATGACGATCACATCCGTTGTTTCGTCCCAAAGCAGAGGTACGCCGTTTTTTTGATGTGCCATTGCATTTTGCTCCCAACCGAATCTTTTTCCTTATATTATACAGCGCATTTAAGCAAAAACAATCGCCATGATGACATGGCGATTGTTTTACGAGCAAGCCTGTAAGCCGGATTCTGTCCAGAGGTTTTATCGAGACCGTTAGGTCGAGATAAAAACTCTTGGGCAGCCATCTATCTAGGCCCATCGTTGCCGATGGGCTCAAGCCACCTCCCGAGAGCGGCCGGGCCGGCCTTGAATACTTAAATTCTGCTCTCTCCACGGTGTTGCTCCGGATAGAGTTTACAGCGGCGGACTGTCTCCAGCCGTCGAGTGAGCTCTTACCTCACTTTTCCACCCTTGCCAAAGGACTGCTTCGCAGTCCTTGCGAGTTTCGCGAGCGAAACTCGATGCAGTCTGCAAAATAACCCTCTGGTGGTATATCTCTGTTGCACTTGTCCTGAAGTTGCCTTCGGCGGGTGTTACCCGTTATCCCTGCCCTGCGGAGCCCGGACTTTCCTCACGATAAACCCTTTGGAGTCTATCCCGCGGCTGCCCGGCTTACTCGTAATGATATATTATACGTCGGTTCAGGCGTTATGTCAACTCGTTTTGAGTGGAAATAATTGGACGAAGACCACAGGCTGAGGCAGCGCCTTTTTGCTGCTTGATTTGGAATTGGACCCTACTTGAAAAACAGTGACTCGCATTATATAATAACCGCGTAAAAAGGGTAAGATTTCCTTTGAATCATGATGTGTTGAGGTGTTTCGTTGAAGCTGATTGAGTATATACAATCGATAAAAGATAAAAAGATCGCCGTCATCGGTATTGGCGTCAGCAACACGCCGCTTGTTGAGCTGCTTTTAGCGCACGGCTGCGACGTGACAGCCTGCGATCAATCGGAGCGGGGGAGGCTTAGCGCTGCGGCGGCGGCGCTGGAGGCGAAGGGCGCGAAACTCCGGCTCGGGGAGGATTATTTAGAAGGTCTGGATGCCGATATCATTTTCCGCACGCCGGGGATGCGCCCGGACCTGCCGGTGCTGGCGGAGGCGGTAAAGCGCGGTGCCATCCTGACGTCGGAGATGGAGGTCTTTTTTGATGTCTGTCCCTGCCGCATCATCGGCGTCACGGGCAGCGACGGCAAAACAACAACGACGACGATCATCGCAAAGCTGTTGGAGGCGGAAGGCTGTACCGTCCACCTGGGCGGCAACATCGGCACGCCGCTCCTCACCCGGGCGGATGCGATGAAACAGACGGACATCGCAGTCCTGGAGCTGTCCTCGTTCCAGCTCATGACAATGAAAAAAAGCCCCTGGATCGCCGTTGTCACAAATTTGACACCCAACCATCTGGATATGCACCGCCACATGGAGGAGTATATCGAGGCGAAGAGAAACATCATGCGATATCAGAGTGAAGCAGAAACGCTGATTCTCAATGACGACGACGATATCACGCGCGGCTTTGCCGACACGGCCAGGGGTAACGTCCGGTATTTCAGCCGGAAACACCGTGTGGAGAACGGAACGTTTCAGGAGGGAAACACAATTTACGGGGCGGAAGGCGGAAGCATTACACCTTTAATAGAAACCTCACGGATCCTCCTGCCCGGCGTTCACAACATTGAAAACTACCTGGCGGCCTTCGCCGCTGTGCGCGGCCTTGTGAGCCGCGCGTCCTGTGACAGTGTTGCCGGGACGTTCGGAGGCGTCCCCCACAGGATCGAGCTGGTGCGGACGCTGCGGGGCGTCAGATACTACAATGATTCGATCGCCTCGAGCCCGTCGCGGACGATCGCTGGCTTGCGGTCGTTTCATGAGAAGGTCATCCTGATCGCCGGCGGGAAGGACAAGGGCATTGCGTTCGACGAGCTGGGCCCGGAGGTTATTGAGCATGTCAAAATCCTGGTGCTGACAGGCGTGACGGCCGGCAAACTCCGTGCCGCCGTCGAGAATACGCCGGGTTACAGCGGCAGTCCCGTCATCGTGGAAGAGCCCGATTTCAGGGAAGCGGTGCTGGCCGCACACCGATCCGCAGCCGACGGGGATATCGTCCTCCTGTCTCCGGCGTGTACCTCGTTTGACAGGTTCAAAAATTTCGAGGAACGCGGGAATACTTATAAAAAGATCATAAGAGAATTGGAGTAGCGAAAAATGTCATTGGCTGAAAATATCATAGAGTTATGCGCGATGGCGGGGCCGGCGGGCTTCGAACAGGCGGTGGCCGCGCGCGTCCGCGAGCTGCTGACACCCTATATGGATGAAGTCAAAACCGATGTGCTGGGAAACGTCATCGGTGTGAATCGGTGCGGCAGGGAAAATGCGAAAAAGTTGCTTTTTGACGCGCATATCGATGAAATCGGTTTAATTGTCACGGGACATGAGGAGGGCTTTCTGCGTTTCTCAGCACTTGGCGGCGTTGATGCGCGGATGCTCCCGGCGTCCGAAATCAAAATACTGACGGAGCCGCCGATTTTCGGTATTGTCGGCACAACGCCGCCGCATATTCAAAAAGCTGAGGATTCGGACAAGACGATCAAAACAGAAGATCTTTTTATCGATATCGGCATGACCCAGGAGGAGGCGAAGAAGGCGGCGCCCCTCGGGACAGCGGCCGTTTACAATACCGTGACGCGCCGTTTCGGAGACAATATGATCTGTGGAAAGGGTCTCGACGACAGGGCCTGCTTTGCGTGCATCCTGGGCGCGCTGGAGCTTTTAAAGGATGAAATACTGGACGTCGACCTGTACGTCATGGCGAGCGTTCAGGAGGAGGTCGGGACGCGCGGCGCGAAGACGGCGGCGTTTGGGATTGACCCCGACTGGTGCGTCGCCGTGGACGTCGACCACGCCAAAACGCCGGACAACAAGGAATACTGGCTAAAGGAAATCGGCGGCGGCGCTGTTATTTCAAAGGGGACGATCCTCAACAAACGCCTGACCGACACAGCCATACGGCTGGCGGAAGAAAAGGGCATAAAGTATCAGCTGGGGATTGAGGCCGGCAATACCGGCACAAACGCCAATGCCATTCAGCTGACGCGTAAAGGCGTTGCCGTCGCCCTGCTTGGCCTGCCGCTCAAATACATGCACAGCCCCGTCGAGGTCATCAGCCTCAGCGACGCCGAGGCAGTCGCCGCGCTTTTGTGTGAAATCGCAAAAGCTCTGAGGGGAGACGATGACAATGCTTGAAACGATCAAAGCGCTTTGCGCGCTTCACGGCGTCTCCGGGGATGAGGGCCCTGTCCGCGACTATATAAAGTCACGTGTGGCGCCGTATGCGGATGATATAGCGACCGATGCCATGGGAAATCTCATCGTCTTCAAAAAGGGGAAGAAGACGCCGACAAAAAAAGTCATGCTCTGCGCGCATATGGACGAGGTGGGCGTCATCGTCACCGGCGTCACCGACGACGGCTATCTGAAATTCGAGAGCGTCGGCGGCATCGACCGCCGCGTTCTGATCGGCAAAACAGTGAAAGTCGGTAAAGATGACGTTTTAGGGGTGATCGGCAATATGGCTTATCATCTGGTTAAAAAGGACGAACGTGAAAAGATCCCGGCGCTCAGCGATATGTATATAGACATCGGTGCAGGGAATAAGGAAGACGCTCTGACGCGCGTCTCGCCGGGTGATACGGGCGCCTTCGACAGCAATTTTCTCGAGTTTGGAGACGATTTTCTCGGAGCCAGGGCGCTGGACGACAGGGCGGGCTGCGCCGTTTTGATAAAGCTGATTGAATCGGAGCTGCCGGTGGACTGCACCTTCGCCTTCACCGTTCAGGAGGAGGTGGGCACCCGCGGCGCTGTCGTCGCATCCTTCCGTGTGATGCCGGATATTGCGCTCATTATCGAGAGCACGACAGCCGCCGATCTGCCGTCGGTGCCGTCGTCGAAAAAGGTCTGTTTCGTTGGGAAAGGCGCCGTTATCCCGTTCATGGATAATGCCGCCATCTACAATAAAGAGCTGTATCAGGCGCTCACGTCGCTGGCGGATAAGAGCAATATCTCGTGGCAGACAAAATCCTACATCTCCGGCGGGACGGATGCCGGCGCCGTGCAGCGCTCCCGCGGCGGCGTGATGACGGCGGGCATCGCCGCGCCGGTCAGGAATCTGCATTCGCCGTCGAACGTCGCCTGTTTGAAAGATATTGAGGCTGTCTGCCGTTTGGCCGGATTATTCCTGAATGAAATCGGAGAGAAATACTGATGGGGCACATGAAGCT
>JAAYBH010000206.1 GCA_012718935.1 Clostridiales bacterium | reverse complement strand
GCCGTTTGTGAGCATGATGCCGTCCGGCTTCAGCGCTTTGATCTCCCCGGCCGTCGTATTCCACGGCAGGACCGTAACGGTGCAGCCGCGCTCTGTGAGTTCCCGGGCGATATTGCCCTTCGCTCCGAAATCCCACAGCGCGACCTTGTATTTTGGATTGACGCCCTCCAGCGTATACGCTTCTTTCGTCGAGGTGTGCTCGACGCTCTCCCTTATTGAATAGGACCTGAGCGCCTGCCATTCCGCGGAAGTCAGCTCCGGTTTCCTTGAGATTTTCGCGTTCATCACGCCGCTCTCCCGGACAATTTTTGTGACTGTGCGCGTGTCGAGACCGTACAGCCCGGGAATTCCGCTATTGCGCAAAAAAGTGTCAAGCTCGCCTTCACTTCGGAAATTCGAAGGCTCCTGACACCACTCTCTGACAATATACGCTTTTACCCGAACGCCTGAGCTTTCAAAATCGGAAGGAATTACACCGTAGTTGCCGATCAGCGGGAACGTCTGCATCACAATCTGTCCGTAATAGCTCGGATCGGTGAGGGTTTCAAGGTATCCGGTCATCCCGGTGTTGAAAACAAGTTCGCCGGTCGCTTCTCCCTCATACCCAAAGGTCCGGCCTTCAAACACGGCGCCGTTTTCCAGTATCAAGTAAGCCTTGCCCATACGCGCCTCCTATCGTATAAGATCACCTGCTCTGATTTCTTTGCTGATTGTAACATAAACCCATAGCTGCAACAAGAGCAATAATTATGAAAAAATAAAACATTTCAAGTTTGGGTTTATGCATAATTACACAACATCGTCAGAACCAAACCGCATAATATGCACATAAAGCGGCAGTAATGAGCTAATGATGAATATTTATACGAAATTACTGATTATACATTCAAAATGGCTCCCGGCATTTATGTTTGACTTTCAATATGTAGCATGCTACCATGAATGACACGGTTGTCATACTGAAATACGGAGGCAGCTTTCATGGAAAATGAAACACTCGGGCTGATATTCAGGCGGATAGCCCACGCTGCGAAAAAAGAGACAGACAATAACCTGAGAAAACTGAATCTCACCATGTCCCAGGGGCTTGTTCTTGAATACTTAAACAACACGACTGACGAAGAGCTGACTCAGAAGTCGATCGAACAGCATTTCAACCTTCAGCACCCGACTGTCAGCGGCATTCTGAAGCGGCTGGAAAAGAACGGGTTTATCATATCGTCCGTCAACAAAACGGACCGGCGCGTTAAAGATATCTCCCTGACCGATAAAGCCAGGCATATCGAAGAAATTGCCCGCAAAGACAAGAAGCAACTGGAAGAGACGCTTGTCAAGGGCCTTTCCGACGAGGAAGAAGAGACACTGCGAAAACTGCTGACAAAGGTACTGCACAACATGACAGGCGAGTAAGGGCGGATGACAGGATCATCAGCTCTGATATGATACTCATGGCGACACCTCCCTTACAGCGCTTTCTTTAGATATACCATATCAAGAAGCTGCACGCCGTTATCAAAAATCGGGTGGTCATAGCTGAGAAAGAAATTTTTCAACCGGTGCGAAAGGACGAAGCCCCGATGCTCGTAGAAGGGGATGATGACCGGGCTGTCACCCGTACCCACCAGCATTGTCAGGTGCGTGCTTTTGTAATAATCACATATGTAGTCGATGAGCCTTGTCGCGTATCCCATCCCCTGGTATTGCGGATATGTGGCGAGGCTTTTCAGCTCGCAGACGCCGCCGCCCTCGTCGGTCACGACGCAGAGGCTTTTTAGGCCGCCGTCATACAGCGCGAGCAAATCGCCGCGCTCCAGATACCTGTCGATCATGGATTCCTGCTCGTCAGCCAACAGGAGCAGGTCGAGATATTGTTTTTTGTTTTCGGTGATCAGTCTGATGTCCATAAACTCACAGCTTTCTGCCGATATAGAG
>JAAYBH010000205.1 GCA_012718935.1 Clostridiales bacterium | reverse complement strand
GCGCTGTTAATGACGCTCATTATCAATGCCCGGCATATCTTTTACGGTATTTCTATGCTGGACAAGTACAGGAATACAGGGAGACTGAAGCCGTATTTGATCTTCGGCCTGTGCGACGAGACGTTTTCCATCGTCTGCACAACGGAGCCACCGGCAGGCATCAACAAAAACTGGTTCTACTTTTTCGTCACACTGCTGGGCCATTTTTACTGGGTCGCCGGCTCGGCTGTCGGCGGACTCCTCGGCTCTCTTGTATCCTTCAATATCAAGGGGCTCGACTTTGTGCTGACCGCGCTTTTCGTCGTCATTTTCGTCGGACAATGGCGGACAAAGGAAAACCGACTGCCTGCTGTCATCGGTGTGATGTGCGCCGTCGTCTGTCTGTTGCTTTTCGGGCAGAGCCGCTTTATCATCCCCGCCATGCTGGCGATCCTGGCATCGCTGACGCTCTTCCGCAAGCGTCTTGACAAAAAGACAACAGCCGTAAAAGAGGAACTGAAATGACGCTCACACCCGTTCAAACGCTCATCATCATCGGCGCCGTGACGCTGGGCACGGTCGTCACACGATTTCTGCCCTTCGTGGTTTTTAAAAAGGCGGCATCGGAACACTCATACATCAGCTATCTCGGCAGAGTCCTGCCCTATGCCGCCATCGGTCTGCTGGTGGTCTATTGCCTGAAGGGCGTCTCTTTGACCGAAGCGCCCCACGGCATCCCCGAAGCTATCGCCATTATCGTCACCGCTGCGCTCCACTTCTGGAAGGGCAACACCCTTCTCAGCATCGGCGCGGGCACGGTCATTTATATGGTTCTCGTCAATGTCGTATTCACATAAGGGCAGGCTGCTGTTCTGTAACGGGGAGTCGTTTTCACCCTTATTCTCCCGCCGTACGGAGCACCCTGCTGCCGAGGATGAAAAAGCCGAGGGTGAATAAAACAGCGCCGGAGCCGAGAAAAAGCCAGCTGATGTTGATGACATCGGCAAGCGGTCCGAACAGGACCATTGTAGCGGGCATCATGATGCTTTGAACCATTATACTGCATATGCCCTGTCCAACAAGCCGATGCGCATGTAAAAACGCCCTCCGTTGACAACATTATACAGGTGTGTTACGCTCTGATTCAAATGGCATGCAGGGGGATAATATCAATGACAGCACCGCAGTATCAGTCCGATATAGAGGCGATTCTTGCGCGGCGGCATGACCTGGGCGGCGATTATTGGACGACGCCGGACAATCGGCTCATAAAGGGCGGCGCTTTTTCGGCCGCCGAAGCGTCCATGATGCTTTTAGAGCTCGGCGTCAAACCCTCCGACCCGGTTCTGCAGGAGGTCGCCCGCCTGTTTTGGGACGCCTGGCGGCCTGACGGCCGGTTTAAGCTCTCGCCCGACGGCGGGATTCTGCCGTGCCAGGTCATCATCGCCGCCAATGTCCTCTGCCATCTGGGTTGCGCCGACGACGACAGGCTCAATAAAACCTTCAGCCGCCTGTTGGAGACACAGCACGATGACGGCGGCTGGCGCTGCAAAAAGTTTTTCTTCGGAAAGGGCCCGGAGACGGAATTTTCCAATCCCGGCCCGACGCTGACGGCCTTAAACGCCTTCCGGTACACCGATTTGCTCAACAAAGAGCCCGCCCTCGACTGCGCCGTTGAATTCCTCCTCGCCCACTGGACGACCCGCCTGCCCCTCGGCCCTTGCCATTACGGTATCGGGACGCTGTTCATGCAGGTGGAGTACCCCTTTTCAAACTACAACCTCTTCGTCTATACATATGTCCTGTCCTTTTATGACAAGGCCAAGCGGGATCCGAGATTCCTGGAAGCGTTTCATATGCTGCAATCCAAGCTGGCCGATGGACAAATCGTCGTGGAGCGCGTCAACAGGAAGCTCGCAAGCCTCTCCTTCTGTCAAAAAGGCGCCCCCAGCGCGCTGGCAACGCTGCGGTATCAGGAAATATTGAGGAATCTTGACACCCCCGCTTCCTGATACAAAAGCCGAACCATTAAAAACTTTGTGATCGAGCATGATTGCTGTGCAAAAATTGGGTTACGGGCGACACGCCAGTAAACCTTTCTTATGCTTAAAAACGGCCATACCATCTGGTATAGCCGCTATTTTCTTTTTCTTACACTTATTTTAGTATGTCCCGGGAGCCTTTTCTATCCCTCTATACCAGGTAGGGGTTCGGATCCGTAAAAAAATGGGCGTCGACGTCCTCCGGGACGGCGTATTTTCCGATCATGACGAAAATTTCGCGATCCTGGCCGTCGGTCGTCATGGTGCCGAAGCCGCGGCCGACGCTGTACATCCGGTTCCAGTTGTCGAGAAAGCACAGGGTGTCGCTGCGGAAGCCGATCTTGTCGCCCAGGATTTTTTCCATGTTCTGCTCGGTGACGCTGACCAGATACATGCCCTCCTTGATTTTGACGTAGTACGCAGGTTCGTCCGACCCGGGCATCAGTTTCATAGTCTCCCGGATACCGCTGACGGAATCGGGGACCTCCGCGCTGGTTGCTGTACTTTTCGGATATGTAATACGGTACCAGTTGGTGCTGTGATACACATGGACCGTCGCCATATCGTGGCCGTAGACCCATTTAACGCCTGTACCGACCACATCGTCCGTAAAGCCGTGCCGCCGGCGGTCCGTATGGTCCTTCCCCTCTTCTTTAATATAGCCGAAGCCGAAATGGCTGTCGATCAGGTATGGCCAATAGGTGTTTTCGCCCAGCGAGCAGCGCAGGAACGTGACAAGCCCCTGCTCCCTGTCTATGACCCAGGTGTGATTTTCACGCGGCGTCTTGCCCTCAATAGAGTAGGTAACAAGATACGTCCAGTCGTCGGCTTTGCGGCACTCGTATTTGTCCGTTTTGAGCGCACCGCCGCCCATGATGCTCCATTCGACCTCTGTTTCGTTCAGGAAGTTGAGAATCGCGCCGCCGGCGTGCTCGCCGGTATCCATAACAAAATCAAAACGTTTCCCGGCGAGCTCGAAGCATGCAGGGGGGCAGTACTGGCTGATGGAGAGTCCTCCGGCGATGGGGCCGTATTTTTTTACAAGATCCATAGCATAATCCTCCCGATATTTTATTCCTGCTTTCGAGTATATAGCAATTTCTTCCTGAAGGCAATCTCATTTTCTTAAAGAGATTGGTCTAACAGCCGATGTCCGGGAGACATTGTCTAACAACCGATGTCTCTTGCCACGGTAAACGCTGCGCTTGTCGCGGCGGCGATGTTTTTAGGGACAGTGCAGTCGCCGATCATGTAAAACTCCGGCGCGCAATATCGAAGTGCTGCGGCCTCGTCGGAGAGCGCTCTTTGGCCGACGGCGTAAATGACGGTGTCGGCCTTGAAGAGCTTCTCGCCTTCGGGGTCCTGGCAAATGACGCCGTTATCGTTGATCTCTACGGCCTTCGTGTTGAGATTCACCCCGATGCTGTAATGCGCCATCTCATTTTTCAAGCCGATCATATGCAGGTTATTGCCCCCGTCATTGAGCGCGTCCAGCATCTCGATGATAGTTACATCCCGGTCCTGCTGCGCCAGATAAATCCCCAGCTCGATACCGACGAGGCCGCCGCCGAGGATGGCCACACGCTTGCCGACGTTATCGGGGCTGATGTACGCTTCCTCCGCGCCGAGCACATGAGCGCCGTCAATCCCCCTGATTTTCGGGACGACAGGCCGTGCGCCCAGGGATGCGATAATCACATCGGGCGCGAGCTCTTCTGCCAGCTCCGGCGTCACTTCCGTATTCAGCCGGACGTCGACGACCGCCTTACCGAGCTCCCTGATTTGGTATTCGATATAGCCGTCCAGCTTCTTTTTAAACGGGACATGCTCCTCGCACCGCAGCGTACCGCCGAGGCGGGAGCTTTTTTCGCAGAGGATGACCTCGTGTCCGCGCTGGGCGCAGGTCAGCGCGGCCTGCATGCCGCCGATGCCGCCACCGGCGACGAGGACTCTCTTCCTGTCCTTGACGGGCGGCGTCATCTTCACTTCCAGCTCACGGCTCGTCTCGGGATTGACGGCGCAGTAGAACTGCCCGTCGCTTATCAGTGTTGAGAAGCAGTGAAGGCACCGCATGCAGTGCTTGATCTCACCGTCGCGTCCGGTTCGGGCCTTGTTGGGCAGGTCCGGCTCGGCAATCAGGCCCCTGGCGATCTGGACCACATCCGCCTTCCCGGAGGCGATGATCTCCTCCATCAGCGCCGGATCGGACAGCGCGCCCACCGTGGCCACCGGCGTCTTCACGTGCTTCTTGATCTCGGCGGCGTATTTGACGTTGACGCCGTCCTCCAGAAACATGCTGGGATGCGTGACGGTAAAGACCTCCTGCACCTCATGGCTGCCCGCCGAGACGTGGATCAGATCTACATGCCCGTCCAGCTGCCGCGCCAGAGCGATGCCCTCGTCAAGCCCGTAGCCGGCCGCGTGGCATTCCGAGCCGGAGATGCGCATCTCGACCGGGAAGCTCGCTCCGCATTTTTTATGGATCGCATCGGCGATCGCCACCGGCAGCCGCGCCCTGTTTTCGACGCTGCCGCCCCATCTGTCCCGGCGGGTATTCACAAAGGGCGAAACGAACTGCGAAATGAGCCAGCCGTGCCCGCCGTGGACAGTCACCATGCCGAAGCCGCACTGCTTGGCAAAGAGGGCCGCATCGGCAAACGCTTCAATTGTCTCAAGAATGAGCTCTTCCGTCATCGGCAGGATATGCCTCCCGTCCAGCTCGCACTCCACGGGGCCGTAAGCAGGCCCCTTGGCGGACGCTCCCTGAAAGGAGAGGTCACGATTGGCGAACATCCCGGCGTGCTGCAGCTCCACGGCGGCGACAGCGCCGTGCCGCATGACGGCGTCCGTCAGGCGGTGCAGCGGAAAGCTCCCCCGCGGGTCGTCCAGCGTTACATGCCATTTACCGCCCTTGCCCCTTCTGCTGTCCACAACACCCTCGCCGACGGTCACGGCCGCCGCTCCGCCGACGGCTTTTCTTTCGTAGTAAGCAATGACATCCGGTGTCACAAAGCCCTCCAGCGTCAAGGCTTGGTGGCCGGTGGGCGAAGCGAATATCCTGTTCCGGAACAAGCTCCCTCCAAGCCGGATCGGCTCAAACAGATGCGGATATTTGATCGAACTCATAATCAGACCGCGCGGATTAGCCGCGCTCTCCTTTCAAAGGTAAATGCAGCATTACTACTGATTATAAGGAGCATGATACTCATTTGTCAAAATACGATATGCCGGAAATTCAAAGTGGTTTTTATTCATTCATACAAGAACTCACAAACCGCCGGCAGCCCATTCCCGGTACAGCCCGGCAATAACCTGCTCGATAGGTGCTCTCTTGATTTCCACATCCCTGACGCCGCCCGCCTCGGACAATTGCCGCAGCAGCTCCCTGACGGTCATTTCCGTCAGGTCCACGTCGTATTCGAAGCGGCCTTTTTCCGAGGAGACAAGCTGCCCGCCCCTGATCCGGGGTACGCCGCCAGCTCCCGATGTGACGGCAACCCGTGTCAGATTGCCCGTTATGCCGCGCAGCGCCTCAAAGCTTCCGTCAAAGGCGATTTCCCCGGCAGAGATCATCAGTATCCGCTCCGCCATCTCCTCCAGGTCGTCCATGTCGTGGCTGGTGACGATCAGCGTCACGCCTTTTTCCCTGTTGATTTTCTTTAGAAACCCGATCATCTGCCGCTTGGCTACAACGTCGAGCCCCAGCGTCGGCTCATCCAGCAGGAGCACCTCCGGGCTGTGGAGCAGCAGCATGGCGAGATCCGCCCGCATCCGCTGGCCGAGGCTCAGCTCCCGGGCAAAGGTCTTCAGCAGACCGCCCAGCTCCAGCAGCTCCGTCACCATGCCGAGATTCTGCCGGTACACATCATCGGGAATATCCCACACGACCTTTTTCCACTCGAAGCTCTGAATGACGGGGTGATCCCACCACAGCTCGGTTCGATTGCCGAATAGGATTCCCAATCTTTGCATCAGAGCTGTGCGCTGTTTCTGAGGCGACATGGACAAGACGGTAATATCGCCGGCGTCCGGCAGCAGCATGCCGCCCAAGAGCTTCATGGTGGTGCTTTTGCCCGCACCGTTTGGTCCTGCGTAAGCGACGAATTCGCCCCTCCCGACGGTAAAGGACACATCGTCCAGCGCTGTAATCGTTTTTTTCTCGGGTTTGACGAGGTTTCTTAAAATACCCCTTCCGGTATTGTCCCGCTGCCACTGCGAAAATGTTTTAGTGACATGCTCGAAGCTAACGGCGAAAGCCGTAGGGCACATATCTGTTTGAGCCTTTTTTAACATAATAGTACAGTCCTTTTCTGAAAATAAAGCCTGCCAAAAGCGAAATAACCAGCGCATAGGCAAGTGGGTAGAGCTCCGTCAGGTTCAGGGGCGGCCTGCCCAGCAGGCAGAGAGACGGAAACCAGGCCAGAAGGCCTTCCGGAAATATGACGAGTAGGGGCAGCTGGATAAAAAGTGGCATCCCCGACAGCGGGAAGGTGCTCAGCTGCCATGTGCCGTCAATGGCTGTATGGGCGATTTCCTCCGCGGCCACTGGCGCGTAAAAGGCGGCGCTGGAGACAAGATACGCCCGGGCAATGATGATCGTCATCGTCACGGCGAGATAGAAAAGCAGTGCGAGCAGCCACCAGATTGTGACATGCAGCTCCAGCCGGGCTGCCGAAACAGCAAGCAATATACAGCCCATCACAAAGTTGCAGCCGCCTGTAAAGGGCGTAAAGCCGCAGGTCAAAAGCTGCGTTTTCAGCGGCAGCGGCTGCATGAACAGGTGCTCCAGCTGACCGCGGCCGATAATGCGGCTGATATGGATGTTGTTGCCCGAGCCAAACAGGATGAAAACACCTGTGGTCAGCGTTGAAAACGCCATCATGAACAAAACTTCGTCGACGCTCATGCCGCCGATGCCGCCGAACCGGAGCGCGATCAGATAGACGCCGGACACGACGGACAGATTCGCCAGGATGTCGCCCAGTACCCCCATGAGCGCGAATTTCGTATCGCGCAGGAGCCACGCCAGGTCCATCTTCGCCGAGATGGCCAATAACCGTAGAATTCGTTTGATCTTGCTAGCCGCCATAGCTGACCATCCCCTCCTGTGATTTTTTGAAAATCAGCAGCGCGGCAGGCCACAGCAGGGCATTCCACATGAGCTGCAACGGCAGTACTTCTTGCGGCGCAGCCGAGCCCACGAAAACGGACAGCGGCGCCCCGCCGAGGCTGGCAAAGGGCTGATATCGCATCGCTTCGCCGAGTCCAAGGGGCAGCAGGCTGATGGGTATCACCGTACCGGAGAGAACGGCGACAATAGCGGCCTGAATCCGGCCGACAAGCCAGTTCATATTGCGCAGCTTGATGGACAGGCAGGCGAATAGGAGATCGACGGCAAAGCCCAGCGACACGCACAAAACAAGGCTGGGAATAAACCAGACGGACGCCGGCATCAGCCTGACGCCCAGAAGCGGAGAGATGAGCGCCATCGGCAGGGAAAAAAGCGCCAGTGTCGGCAGCCACCCGCCGGCCGTCAACATGACGAGCTGTCCGATCGTCGACATGGGCCTTCCGTAAAGCTTTAACAGCACGCCCTCGCTGAGCCACCCCGTCGCCGGTGTTTTGACGACAAGCAAATCGGCCAGCAGCGCGGCGGCATAGGTATACGACAACATCTGATTCATGCTCATCCCGACCTTCACGCCCGACGCCATGACGACGCGCCACAGGAAGACAAGCGGAATCAGCGTACATATTTTCACGAGGATATCCGGCAGGAGATAAAACAGCCCGCCGTTCGTTTTTTCAAGACAGGCCATGTGCGCTGTCCTCAAATATTTCACCATGTGCAATAGCTCCTTTTTTATATTTGGGCATGAAAATACCCGGGCATCCGTTTGAATACCCGGGTGAGCAGCACATGAAGGCCTGATTGTCAGGCGGCTAAAATGTGCGGCGAGAGGCATTCAATACGGCGAAAATGGGCGCAGTTATCCCGTAAAAGGCCAAAATCGCCACAAACACGGGTCAAATTGACATTCTTCACCCATATCGCCGCAGTCTTAAACGCCCTGCTAAACCCGATAACAGTCATACCTCTCACCACCTTTCAATGGTAAATTAATGAAATCACTATACTATACGGTGCTTTAAAAGTCAACTGACGCGTCTGTCTCCGTTCCCCACCTCCCTCAGACGAGGGAGGTGGGGCGGCTGCAGGCCGCGACGAAAGGAGTGAACCTTGTCGTGCCTGAAAAGGATAGAAATAAAAATACTCACTGAGATACTTCATATCAAGAGTTCGCATAGATCCCCAAAATTATCAACAAGCACTTTGCTTTTTAGACATGCAAAGTGCTTGTTTATAATTAATACCAAATTTTATCTCTTCGCGTAGAACTCGCTGGAATAGTTATACAGCGCCTCAAAAGCCGCGTTTTTGACCTTCTCGTCGGGATTCATGATCGAACCCGCGATGACGCGCCCTCTGGGCGCGTATGTATCGACGAACCGGCGGACCAGGACCCGCGCCTCATCCTCCGTCCGGGCCGAATCAATGCCCGGGATATTGACCGTCAGGGCCAGCTTGTCGCCGTATTTGGCGGTGAGCATATCCAGATCGTTGATGGGCTGCGGCGTCCATGCGTCCAAATCCATCTCGATGAATTCCTTGATATACTGCTGTGTCAGGCCGCAGGAGTGCAGCTCAACGAATTTCCCCTGGCTGTGGACCCAGTCCCAGCACCGCTTCGTATAGGGCATGATAAACTCGCGGAACATCTCGTTGGAGAAGAAGCCGGCCCGCTGCGTGCCCCAGTCGTCACCCCAGATAATGTAGTCGATGGGCGCGTACTTTTTGAAGATGATATCCATGAGCTTGATTTTAAAGTCGGCCATCGCCTCGAAGAAGGAGTGAACCGCCTCAGGCTCCTCATACATGGCAAGAAACGTCTCATCAAAGGGCATCAGCTCGTGCAGACGCTCAAAAATGCCCTCGGTGACATGGAAGACATGGGCCCTGTCGGGGTCATACCGCAGGGTCTGGAGCTTGGCGTCGCCGTCCCAGTCGATGGCGTCCAGATCGGGCCATTTGACCTGCTCCTGCCACTTTGTGATGTCGTAGATAACGCGGGTGCCGGGCTTCGGCATGGCGCCGCCGACCTCGGGCACAAAGACCCACTCCTGACCGAACCAATCGGGGCCGTTGGCTTCAAAAGGCGCGTGCTCCGCGTAGACATCAGGCCAGCAGTACTGGTTGTCCGTGAGCCAGACCGGCATCCAGCACGGCTTCTCACCCCTGTATATTCTCAGCTGGTTTTCCTTTGCCATTATCGGCCGGTTCCCCGGATAGAGCGGTTTTGGTGGTTGCTGCAGCATATAAGGAAATGTCCCCTCAGGCTGCCTCGAGGGCGGCATTTTATCGTAATCGACCATAAACACCAATTCCTTTCTGTAGCACGCTACGTTCTTTGTCAGTTTAAACAAACCCCGCAGCAATGTCAAGACATTAATGTAATGACTTGATATTAATGTATAATCACACTCAATCCCATGTCCTCCAGCTGCTTTTTGCGGGCCTGCATCAGCTCGTCGGAGGGGGGTGTTGCTTCAAGAATGGGGGCGTTCTTTTGCAGGCGCTCCCATTTGACGGTGCCGAGACTGTGATAGGGCAGAAGCTGCACCACCTCGACGGCATCTCCGAGCTCCTTGATGAATTCGCCCATTTCATTAAAAGCCTTGACGGAGTCGTTGTACAGGGGAATGACGGGGATGCGGATCTGGAATTTTGCGCCCGCCGCCACCATTTTTTTCGCATTCTCAAGGATAAGCTCATTGGAAACCCCTATGATCCTTTTGTGCAGCTGGGGGTCAACGCCCTTGAGGTCCAGCAGGAAAAGATCGGTATACGGCAGGATCGGCTCGATGACGTCCCATTTGGCAAAGCCGGTGGTGTCAACGGCCGTATGTATGCCCTCGGCCTTGCAGGTTTTCAGGATTTCAAGCAGGAATTCCGGCTGGCAAAGGCATTCGCCGCCGGAGACCGTCACGCCGCCACCTGATTTTTTAAAGAAAGGGATATCACGCCGGACCCGCTCCATGATATCATCGATGGTATAATCAGTACCGCACATGTAAAGCGCCTTCGAGGTGCAGGCCTCGGCGCACTTGCCGCAGTTGTCGCACCTGGAGCGGTCGACGGTGACGAGGGTTATTTCCTCGTCCCCCGCAGGCGTTTTTTTCATTTTCCCGGGTGTGATGGCGTCCTGGGGGCAGACATTCAGGCAGTTGCCGCACTTCTCGATGCCGACGCACTTGATTTCCATCCAGTTGAGCTCCGACGGAAACGCCTGGGACTCGGGACTGTGGCACCATGGGCACCTTAAGGGACAGCCCTTCATAAAAAGCGTCAGCCGGATGCCGGGTCCGTCATGGACGGAAAAGCCCTGAATATCATAGAATTTGCCTGTCAGCTCTCTGTTTTCCATTCTGTATCTCCAATTGATTCTATTATCGTTTATTTTATTCTACCGGGCGGCGAAGCAGGAGTAAAGAACCTTTTTCGCATGCTTTGATATGCAATATGCATATGTTTATCAATTCTTCCTGAACATCTCCGTAAACATGCCGATCAGCGGATTCGTGCTGTCCTTTTTCCACATGACGATCTCTATGGAATCCTCCAGCTCCGGCATGGTTTTGAACACCAGATTCGGATTGTTCCGGAGGGCGTGGTTTTCGTTCAAGGGGAATATCCCGTAGCCCGCCTCCAGCCACAGGGCCAACGCGCCGATATTCGGGGCTTCCAGCTTGCGGGGTTTGAAGAAATCGTGCTTGGCCACACGCTCTGAAAAGCGCGCGATAAAAGGTGATTCCGTCTCCGGCAGCGTCAGGAACGTGTCCTCCCTGAAATCAATAAGGCTGACGCCCTCTTTGTCCGCCAGTGGGTGCGATTTGGGTATGACGAGCATCGTCTGGGCCCGGCCGACGGCAATATAATCCAGCTCGTCCTCATTTGTCAGGTTAAAACGCGCTGCAAAGGCGATATCGATCTCGTCGTTTAATATGGCGCGCTGCATACCTGCCAGCGTGTGCCGGGAGAGATTGACCCGGACGTCGGGGTATTTGTCATGGAAGCCGGAGAGCGCCAGGGAATAGGGCGGGCAGATGAGCTGCCCCTCCACCATTCCGATGTTCAACGTCCCCGCAAAGCCCTTGTGGAGGGCCGTCGCCTTATCCACAAGCGCCTGATACTCCCGCGCCAGCTTGTGGAGCCCCTCCGCCATCATATCTCCGGCGGGTGTGAGCCGGATGGATTTCTTCTCCCGAATGAAGAGCTCGATTCCCAGCTCGTCCTCCATGGCCGCGATCTGGCGGCTGAGAACCGGCTGGGACAGGTACAGCCTGTCGGCTGCCCGCGTAAAGCTCATGGTCTCCGCCGCCGCCAGAAAACATTTAATCTGAGAGAAATTCATATTGATTCCTCCGGTGATGACATCATCAATACATAATATATATCAGTTTATCACATTTGGTAACCATAAGAAACAGGGAACATTCTGACCATTGAATCGTCCCATACAAACAGGAGGTTTTCATTATGAGAATAATAAAAAAAGCTATCGCTCTATTGATATGCGCCGCGGCAATAATGACAAGCCTCGCAGGCTGCGCGAAAAAGGAGCCGAACGTTGTTTTCACCGGCACCATAGAAGAAATCAGCGGCAATTCAATACTTGTCTCCACAGCGGGCGAGGTGGGCTTCGACAAGGCCAGCGTTTCGTTTGTCAAGGACATCAAGATCACGTTTAATTTCCTTGAGGGACAAATCGTCAAGCTTACGATACTCCCCGAAATCAGGGAGAGCTATCCCGTACAGGTCACGGCGGTCGCCATTGAGCTTGTATCAGAGCCTGCCACTCCCGACCCGGCCCAGGCCGATTATACAGCGTCCTTCTTCCGGGCAGACAGCCAGGCCGAAGGCGGCTGGGAGTTCATTACAACTTGGGCCGACAATGCCGATATGCTCGCCATCAGCAGCGTCCGGCACATGCCGGTGATCGCTGTCGATCGTTCTGAGGCATTGTCCGATTTCATCAGCGAGGGGATCGACTATTATCAGCTTGATACCGCCTATGCTGAAAACATAAGCTTTGCGGAGAACGCCGGAAAATACGACGAGGCGTTTTTTGAAAGCAAGATGCTCCTGATCCTCTGCGCCCAGGAGACAAGCGGCTCGATCCGCCACAAGATCACCAGTACCGCCATATCCGGCGACACCCTCTCCGTGGAAGTGGAAACGATTGTCCCCGAGGTCGGCACCGACGATATGGCCGACTGGTTCATCCTTCTGGAAATCGACAATGACGAGCTGCCCGGTGTGACAAAGTACGACGCTTATTACAAATAGGAGCTGGGTGTTACGTGATAAAAACCGCAAGAGGGCAGACGCGTATGGGCAGACCTTGTGTCTGCCCTGTATCAATCATGCACCGCACACCGCAAGAGGGCGGACACGAGGTCCGCCCCTACAGGCTGCGGGGCATCAGCATTGTTTCTGGGTGATTAAACTGATATAATGCCGGGCAGATAATACAATTGAGAGGTCACATGCGATGTCTTATATATTTATCGACGTTGAGGCGGCGCGGCGGTGCGCGCTGCTGCTGCGGGCGCAGGCGGAAAAGCTGCAGCTGCTGTTGGGGGACGCGCCCGACGCGAGGGTGGAAGCATTCTTCCGGAAGCTGGGCGGGCTGGCGGACGATCTGTCCAAGGTTACTGAGGCTTACGCAGCGGAGGATGAGCGGCTGAAGGAAATCCACCTGACGACGGGCGAAGGGGGGCGGCTTATGAATGGCTGATACTAAAATCACCGGCGCGCTGAACGAGATTGCGCTGACGCTGGTAAAATGCGCGGACGAGGTGCCCTACGAACTGTCGGCGAAGGAAAACCTCTATTTCCGCATGATGGACATGGCAAAGGAAGCACGGGAATTGGCGAAAGAATCCGGATAAAAAGAGCCCTGCCTTGAGCAGGGCTCCCTTTTTTCGTATCTTACAGGGCTTTTTTTAAGTCGGCGATGTCGGCGGAGTGCATTGTGACGACTGTTTCAAGGACATCGACCCTGTCCTCAATTTCTTCAGCCTTACCCGGTTTCGGTAGGCGCTCCAATATGATGCTTTGCCCCTCGGCAAGCAGGCTTAATTGCTTGGGAATATCGTGTTCCAGGATGATTTTAATGCGGGTTATGTCCTGATCCATGCGCGAGATGTCCTGATCCATCCGTGCCATATTCTGATCGATCCGCGAGATGTCCTGATCCATCTGTGCCATATTCTGATCGATCCGCGAGATGTCCTGATCCATGCGCGTCATTTTCTGATCCATCCGCGAGATGTCCTGGTGTATCTGTGCGACGTCCTGCTTAATCGGGCTTAACTCTTCCCTGATTGCTTCCAGCAATTCCTTGTCCATCCGCATCACCCCGCCTAGATTATACCAGTCCTCAGCACCCATGACAAGTGCTTATAACGAACGGTATGTGTCAAGTAAACGTTGGCAAAAGTCACCGCATAGACATTTGTGCGGAACAAGCTTGCAGTCTTAATATGTTGTTCAAAGGAAAGGGTATAGCAATCCCTTGGCGTTCTGGGTTTTCGTG
>JAAYBH010000204.1 GCA_012718935.1 Clostridiales bacterium | reverse complement strand
TTAAAATATAACGCAAGTAATTTATCTCGTTGTTACTCCATCAGGCGGAGGCTCTCCCCGATACGTATCAGTTCCTTGCCCTCCAGGACGGCGATCAGATTAAAGACAACGCCGTGCTTTTCCCAGATGAGCATGCTTGCGTTGCCTTCGTCCCGGGCTTCAAACATGTGGCTCTCGCTGCCGGAAACCTTCACGCGGGAATAATCCGTGTGTTCATTATCTACTGCAGTTGTTCCGGAACCGGCCGGTTCCTGCATAAAAACAATCTGGTCTCCCGCTTCATTTTCATAAACGATCAATGTAATGCCCCCGCCGGGCCTGAACTCTTTCTCAGAATACCCCTCCGGTAGATATGCCGGACGGTAGATACGCCCGCCGGTATCGGACGGCGTTTCATACCTGATTTCCGTGTACTGCTCATGCCAGGTCAGAACAGCGTTGAAAATGGCGATTCTTGTGGCTTCAACGCTCAATAATATAACAGACGATACAGCTAAAAGTATGCACAGGCAGGCGGCGGCCTTTCCGAAGCCCTTAACCAGGCGCCTGGCTCTGATCTTTCGATTGTATCTCTTAATAATGCCTTCGATCCGACTGTCAAGAACCGGGGAAGGGGTGCAGCCGTTCAGGGCTTCGTCATCCGCCAGCGCGCTGGTTTCTCTATGATAGACTTCGCGGACGGCCGCCTTCAGCAGGGCGTCAAACAGCAGGTCGCTCTTTTCACAGGACGTCACGGTATAGCCTCCTCCTTTCTCAGCTGATTTCTAAGCGCCTGCCGCGCCCGGCCCAGGCGCACCCGGACGTTTTCGGGGCTGATGCCGAGTATTTTAGATACCTCCCCGTTGGAATATTCCAGCTCGCATTTCAGGTATAATATGTCGGCATAGCTCTTGTGGAGCCCCGCCACGGCGTCTGTGATCCTCGCGCAGGCCTCGCGGATAGTTACATCCTCAAAAACAGGCTCGGCGCATTCCGAGTAGTCAATGTAATCTTCAATCGGGACGGTCTTGTCCCGTTTTTGTTTCTTCAGGATATTGAACGCTGTGTTTCTCACTATTACAACAACGAACCCTCTTGTTTTGTAACAGTCGTTGAGATCAATTTTATCAAGATTTTCAAGAATTTTGATAAAAGCTTCCGAAACGGCGTCCTCTGAAAGCCCGGTGTCTCCAAGGATACCCCGGGCGACGGACAGCATCATCCGGCCGAAGCGCCTGTACAGCTCCGCCGCCTTGCATCTGTCGCCTTCATTATCGATCATCATGATAAGAGCAAGCAATATTACAACCCCCGCATCCGCCGAATTTCACCTTATTATACCATAAATCCTACAAATTCCTATCCTAATATCCGTAGGGGACGCGATCGCACGGCGGCCGCGGGACCGTTAAATTTCTCTGTACTTTTTCCGCTTTTCTTGTTATCATAATTTGTAACGTTTATCTTCAAAAAGACCGATATAACGGCACGCTGCGGAGGTAACTGTTTTGTTTAAGACGATGGTGCAATATCTGACGCTTGTTTTTCCGGCTGTGACGCTCGTATGCCTTTTTCTTTTCTTCAGGTATTACCTGAAGGTGACGCAGCCTTTGGCCGGAACAACCGAATGGATCATGAGGATCGTCAACAAGCCGCAATTTACCCTCCTGCACCGCAGGCACCCCATGGAGCGCCGCGATATCCTGCCAGTCATTATCATTACGCTTCTTTACGCAGCAGTCGCTTTTTTTAAGCTCGGCAATATGACGGCTCCCCAAAGCTTCTTCCGTTTCACAGGCGAAAAAAGCTCTGTTACCGTGAAGCTCGCAGAACCGGTCGATATCGGTAAAATCATGTATTATTCAGGCTTATGGGTTGGTTATTATACGCTGGAATTTTCCGGCGACGGCGTAAGCTGGCAGGAGCAGCTCCCGGCAGAGGGCAAAGAGCAGTCCATGAACCAGCCCCATTCCGATTTGTTCAAGTGGCTTTATGCGAACATCAATACCGACAATGCCATGACGCAATATATCCGTATCACCGCGTCGAAGAAACCGATGGAACTCGGAGAACTGGCGATCTACGAAAAAAGCGGAGTCCTCATATCCCCTGACGCAATATCGCACAATGACGCGCCCCAGCTTTTCGACGAGCAGCACGAGATCCCTGAAACACCGACCTATATGACTAACATGTACTTCGACGAGATCTACCATGGCCGGACGGCTTATGAGCACCTGAATAATATCGTACCCTATGAGACGACACACCCGCCCCTGGGCAAGCTGATCATCTCCATCGGTATCAGCCTATTCGGCATGGTGCCCTTCGGCTGGCGCTTATGGGGACGCTCTTCGGTGTTCTGATGCTCCCGATCCTGTATATTTTCCTGAAAAACATGTTCGGAAAGACCGTCATAGCGGCCTGCGGGACGATCCTGTTCGCTTTTGATTTTATGCATTATGTACAGACGCGCATCGCCACAATCGACACCTACGGCGTCTTTTTCATCCTGCTGTCATATTTTTTCATGTACCGGTACATCACACGGGACCCCGAGGAAGCTTTCAACAAGTCGCTGCCGTCCCTGGCTTTGTCCGGATTGTTTTTCGGAATCGGCTGCGCCTGCAAATGGATCGTCATCTATGCCGGAGCCGGTCTGCTGGCGCTGTATATCATCCGCCTGATCTGGTGCTACAAATACTATAAAGA
>JAAYBH010000203.1 GCA_012718935.1 Clostridiales bacterium | reverse complement strand
CAGATTGAAGACCTGATCAAGGCAAAGGGCTTTGCCGACTGCGTCGTTTATATCTCGGACGACGGCGTCAACATCACTGTTCCCGCTCCCCAGGAGGGCCTGGCAGCCTCGTCAGTGGCTAAAATAACCGATGTTGTCGTCTCACAGACCGACTACAAGGCGGTCGATTTGAGAATTAATGAAGTAAAATAGCTTTATTTTCTACCGGAACTATTGTATAATACCTGCGTATGCAGGTATTATACATTTAATCAGGCGTTTTCTGATTTTTTTGCAAATGGACAGGAGAAAAGAAAATGGGCGAAAACAGAGAATATATCAGCTATCTTGACGAGAAGGGCAGCATCAATATCTCCGAGGAGGTCGTTGCGATTATCGCCGGCAGCACCGCGCTGGAAATTGAAGGTGTCGCCGGTCTCTATTCCACGCCGAGCAGGGACATCGCTGAGCTGCTTGGCAGGAGGAACCTGGCCAGAGGTGTGAAGATCCATCTGGAGGAAAATACGATCAGTGCTGATATCTATATCATGGCAGCGCTGGGCTTTGCCGTAAACGAGGTCGGTGCCTCCGTCCAGAAGGCCGTATCGACGGCGATCGAATCGACCACGGGGCTCAAGGTCACCTCCATCAACGTCCATGTCTGCGGGATTGCCTTCAAGAAGGATAAATAGACCCAATTAATCAATGAAGTTGGGCGGAGTTAAAACTCCGCCCTTTTTAGAGAAGAAGGATATTGATTTTATGACACGAACCACGGCGAGGGAGATTGCAGTCAGGCTCTGTTTCGGCCTGTCCGAAAATCCACAGGACCCGAACAGGGTGCTGAGAGATATTTTTGACGAGGAATACTACGCGTCCCTCGGTGGGGAAGACGGGATGTTTGCCGAATTCCCCGATGCTGTTCAGCTCGATTATATCGGCAGGATTGTCAGAGGCGTCTCGGAACACAGCGCGGAGCTGGACGGCTATATTGACAAATACGCTGTCGGCTGGAAATTCGGGCGCATCTCCCGAACGGCCATCGCCATTCTTAAAACGGCGATGTTTGAAATCCTATACATGCCCGACGTGCCGGATAAGGCCGCCATCAACGAGGCGGTGGAGCTGGCCAAGCGGTACGAGGAGCCGTCCACGGTGCCGTTCATCAACGGCGTCTTGGGGAGCTTCTCCCGAAGCGAAATTATGTAAAATGCCAAATACCGTTATTGCGTTTGATACAAGCAATTATACGACGAGCTGCGCCGTGTTTGACGGGGAGACGGGCGTCAACTCGGGGCGTCTTTTGGATGTGGAGCCGGGACAGCTGGGCCTTCGACAGTCCGACGCGCTTTACGCGCATATCCGCCGGCTGCCGCAGGTGATGGAAGGCCTGGACCTCCGGGATAAAAGGATCATCGCCGTGGGCGCCAGCACAAAGCCGAGGGAGGCTGAGGATTCCTGGATGCCCTGCTTTCTAGCAGGCGCGTCCCAGGGGGCGGTGCTGGGAAAAGCGCTGGGCGTGCCTTTCCTTGAATTTTCCCACCAGCAGGGCCATATCGCCGCGGCCGCCTGGTCCTCAGGACGGGCAGACCTTCTGGATACGCCGCATCTCTGCTGGCATCTCTCCGGCGGCACGACGGAGCTTTTATACGTGCGCCCTCAGGCCTCCGCCGTTACCTGCCGGATTATCGGCGAGACTTCCGATGTGTCGGCCGGTCAGCTCGTCGACAGGGCCGGTCAGCTCCTGGGGCTCCCGTTCCCATCCGGCAGAGAGCTTGACCGGCTTGCCCAAGAGGCAAGCCAGGATATCTATTATGAGCCGAAGGTCACCGGCTGTACGTTCTCATTATCTGGTGTGGAGCACAAAATGAAACAATTGTTTAAAACAAGCGTTCAACCCTGCAATATTGCCCGGTTCACCCTGCTGTCCGTAGCCGCCGCCGTCAGCCGCGCCACAGAAAACGCCCTCAAGGAATACGGGAACCTGCCCGTTTTATTTTCCGGCGGCGTCGCGTCCAACTCTCTTTTAAGACAGAAGATGCCCTGCGGCGTCTTCGCCGATCCGAAATATTCCGTTGACAACGCCCTCGGCGTTGCAATTCTTACATACAGGGCGGTCCATACCAATGACTAATAAAATTTTTGATGTCACCGAGCTGAACGAACACATCAAGGCTCTGCTGGACTCCGACGAAGTGTTAAACGGTGTCTACGTCCGGGGTGAGATCTCCAACTATAAGCTCTATCCGTCAGGCCACCACTACTTCACCATGAAGGACCGGGACGGCTCGCTGCGCTGTGTCATGTTCAAGGGCAGCGCCTCGAAGCTGCGCTTCCGGCCGGAAAACGGCATGAAGGTCATCGCCTTCGGCCGCGTCGCCGTTTTCCCCCGGGACGGCGCGTATCAGCTGTATGTGGGCGAGTTGACACCCGACGGTGTCGGAGACCTCTACGTCGCCTTTGAGCAGCTCAAGGAGAAGCTCTTAAAAGAAGGGCTGTTCGACTCCAGCCACAAGAAGCCGATTCCCCGTTTTCCCGCCACGATCGCCGTCATCACCTCCTCCGCCGGCGCCGCCGTGCGGGACGTCATCCGCGTTTTAAATGCGCGCTGGCCTCTTTCCAAGGTGATGATCCTGCCTGTCCGCGTCCAGGGCGCCGAGGCGCCCCCGGAGATCGTCGGTGCCATCAAATACGCCAATAAGCACAAAGTCGCCGATCTCATCATCACCGGCCGCGGCGGCGGCTCCATCGAGGATCTCTGGGCGTTCAACGACGAGCGCGTCGCCCGGGCGATCTATGACTCCGTCATACCCATCATCTCCGCCGTCGGCCACGAGCCGGACGTGACGATCTCCGACTTCGTCGCCGACCTGCGCGCCGCGACGCCCTCCAACGCCGCCGAGCTCGCCGTTCCCGATATCATTGATATGCGCCAGGCGCTGATGAATCTTGAAATCCGTTCGGGACAAGCCCTCCGACGTGAGCTCAAAGCCCTCCGCCAGCGCCTTAATGACCTCAGCCAGAAGCGCGTCCTGCAGTCCCCAAAAAACTACATTGACGACAAGCGTATGCTGCTGGACTTCCAGTCCAGCCGTCTCTCCGCCGCCGCCTCCAGAAAAATCTCCCTCTCCCGCGAGCGCTACGTCCGCCTCGCGGCGTCCCTTGACGCCATGAGCCCCCTTAAGGTCCTCGGCCGCGGCTACGCCATCGCCTGCGGTCCCTCCGGCGTCATCAAAAAAGCGTCTGACGTCAAGAGTGGGGAGAAGATTAAGGTGAGGCTGCAGAAGGATGAAATCAGCGCAACGGCAGATTGAGAGGACAACACCGCAGGGGACGCCGCTCACGGCGTCCCCTACGGAATACCATACCAATTTTTGCTTAAGGAGCACCACTATGGATAAAATGACTTTTGAACAAGCGGTTTCGCGCATTGACGAGATCGTCAAGACCCTGGAGAAGGGGGACGCGCCGCTGGAGCAGTCGCTGTCGCTTTTCGAGGAGGGAACGAGCCTCATTAAATTTTGCGGCAAGCTGCTGGACACCGCCGAGCAGAAGGTCGTCCGCCTGCAGAAGGGTCCGGACGGCGCCCCGGAGGAATCGGTATTTGACGTGACGGAGTGAAATATTTATGCAGCCTCAGGAATTTGAAAGGGAATACGACAGCTGCCGCGAGATGATCGAGGAGCAGCTGCGGTTGTACTTTACGGAGGACGGCGTACTGAACCAAGCCATGCGCTACAGCCTTTTGGCCGGCGGTAAGCGCATCCGTCCGATTATTGTCCTGCAGTTTTGCAAAGCGGCTGGCGGAGATATGACGGCGGCGCTGCCGGCAGCCTGCGCCGTGGAGATGCTGCACACGTACTCCCTCATCCACGACGATCTGCCCTGCATGGATAATGACAGTCTGCGGCGCGGCAAGCCCACGAACCATATCGTTTATGGTGAATGTCTCGCCACACTGGCCGGCGACGCGCTCCAGGCGGAAGCCTTCGGGACGCTGCTCAAGTCGGAACTTTCCGCGGCTGCCGTCGTTAAAATGGGGAGGATACTGACACAAGCCGCGGGAGCGTCCGGTATTTGCCAGGGGCAGGCACTGGATATGCTCGGTGAAGAAAAAAAGCTGTCACTGGATGAGTTGACGGCGATTCATCATCACAAGACCTCCGCGCTCCTGATAGCCGCCGCACAGCTCGGCGTCGCCGCCGCGGGGGGGAGCGACAGCCAGCTCCGGGCGGCGGAAGATTATGCGCATCATCTCGGCCTTGCCTTTCAGGTGCAGGACGATATTCTCGACTTTGCAGGGACAACCGAGGTCCTCGGCAAGCCGGCCGGCTCTGACAAGACAAACCATAAAACAACATTTCTTACATTTATGAATCTCCATGACGCGCGCCACATCGTCGGCGACCAGACGCATTATGCGATTGCCGCGCTTCACAATAATTTCGTAAATACAACGTTTCTTGAAGCACTTGCCATTAATCTGGAAGAAAGAAAGTGTTGATAATTTGTTATATAATTGCTAATATACTAATTACAGCGGCGCAGTATCCTAGTCAGATCTGCCGTCTACCAGGAAGGGCCTAAAAATCCTTTGAAGGGCATACCTGCGAAGCCCCTTGTGCCTGCTTTGAACGCCCAGTTTGGGGTGGGTGCTGGGGGAAAGCGCTGCAGCCACGGTGACGTGGCGTTTGCGCGCTTGCATACTCAGGGCGGCCTCCAATGGCATGGAGAATCCGACCCTGTTTATGTGGAGACCTGTTTGTCGTGCATTGACGCAGCCCGCACATCGGGCGCGATTTTTGTACGGGACAGGCTTGAACCTGCATTGCGGTGTATAGGCGTTAAGCCTTGCGCTGTGTGCAGAGTAGCCTGCCTTGAGT
>JAAYBH010000202.1 GCA_012718935.1 Clostridiales bacterium | reverse complement strand
AGTTTGAGCTGGATGACGCGGCGAAGCTGGCATATATGCTGTCGATCCCGATGACTGTTGACATGGTTGATATCCTTAGCAATACCGATGTGTCGCGAAATCCCGCCGATCGCTGTTATCACTGCAAAAAAGCAGTATTCAAACGGATTTGGGAGCTTGCGCGGGCAGATGGCTACGAGGTTTTATGCGACGGGACCAACGCGTCTGACGACGTGGGTGAACGCGCCGGCATGCGGGCGCTGGCTGAGCTGGGCGTCCGCTCACCGCTGCGGGAATGCGGCCTGACGAAGAAAGAAATCAGAAGATTGTCCTGCGACGCGGGGTTGTTTACCCATGACAAGCCCTCCTACGCCTGCCTGGCGACCCGCATACCGACGGGGACTGCCCTTACAGAGGAATTGATATCACGTGTGGAACAAGCCGAGCATGTGATGCACGGCGTCGGTTTTACCGACTTCCGCATCCGTTATTACGACGGCGCGGCCAGAATTCAGATTCCCGAAAGCCAGTTTAAAAGCGTCATCGACAAGCGGAAAAAGATCATCGACGCTGTCAGCCCTTACTTTGATGCCGTATTTCTTGACCTCGTGCCCCGAAAAACGGAGGTATGATGTGGAACAGGATAAGCTCCTTAGGCTTTTAAACGATGTCAGAAACGGCGGGGTTTCACCTCAAGACGCGCTGTTAAAGCTGAAAATGGAACCCTTTGAGGATCTGGGCTACGCCAAAGTCGACCACCACAGAAGCCTACGGCACGGAATACCGGAGGTGATCTACGGCGCCGGTAAGACAGCCGAACAAATATCCGGCATCATTGATGCCATGAGAGCCCATGGTAACAACAATGTCCTTGTCACGCGGGTCACCCCTGAAAAAGCCGAAGAACTCGGTAAATTCATCTCTGTGGAATACGACGCCGTCTCGCGCATTGCGATTTACGGGCGGAAATTCGAGGCGAAAACGAAGGGGTACATCGGCGTCGTCGCCGCCGGGACCAGCGACATCCCTGTCGCTGAAGAGGCCGCCGTGACGGCGGAAGCATTGGGCAACCGCGTCGAGCGTTTGTTTGACGTGGGTGTCGCCGGTCTGCACCGGCTTCTCAGCCGCCTTGATGTCCTGATGTCGGCCAAGGTTGTCATTGCCGTGGCTGGTATGGAAGGCGCGCTGGCCACCGTCGTCGGCGGGCTTGTCTCCTGTCCTGTGATTGCCGTCCCAACGAGCGTCGGTTACGGCGCCAATTTCAGCGGTCTGTCGGCGCTCCTGTCGATGCTCAATTCCTGTGCCGGAAACGTCAGCGTTGTCAATATCGACAACGGCTTCGGCGCAGGGTATCTGGCCAGTCTTATCAACCATATCGGGGAGGCGGAAGCTTGAAGCTCTATTTAGAATGCAGCATGGGCGCCGCCGGCGACATGCTCATGGCAGCTCTTCTGGAACTGCTGCCCGATAAGGATTTGTTTCTGCATAGAATGCGGAATCTCGGCCTCAGCGGCGTCGAAATTGACTGCAGCACTGCGACAAAATGCGGCATCACCGGGACAAAGATGCATATCCGCATCGGCGGCGTCGAAGAAGGCAGCCTTGACGCCGATTTGACGGATCGCGAACGCGGCAGGCAGCCGCGCGCGCATAAACACGAGCACGTTCATCTCCATGATCCCTCAGATTCCGCACATCAGGAGCATGAGCATACGCACCGCCATTACAATTATCAGGACATCTGCGGGATTATCGAAAATCTCGAGCTGGCGGAAAACGTCAAAAAAGAAGCGCTGTCCGTCTACAAGCTTCTGGGCGAGGCCGAGTCTTCCGTTCACGGTGTTCCGGCGGAGCATATCCATTTCCATGAGGTGGGATCGTTGGACGCTGTTGTCGACATCGTCGGCTGCAGCCTTCTGTTTCAGATGCTGGGCGTCACTCAGATCGAAGCCTCGCCGGTGCATGTCGGTTCCGGATTCGTCCGCTGCGCCCACGGCGTTCTGCCTGTCCCCGCACCCGCCACGGCCCATATTCTGCGGGGCGTTCCCATTTACGGCGGAAAAATCAAGGGCGAGCTCTGCACCCCCACCGGAGCGGCGCTCCTCAAGCATTTTGTGAGTCGGTTCGGCGATATGGAGCCCATGACGGTGACAAAAATCGGATACGGCATGGGAACGAAGGATTTTGAGGCCGCCAACTGCGTCCGCGCTTACTTATGCGAAAATGCGGAGACAGCGGACACGGTTGTGGAAATCTCCTGCAATCTTGACGACATGACACCCGAAGCTATCGGTTTTGCCACGGAGCTACTTCTGGATAACGGCGTACTGGATGTTTTCACAACGCCAATCTTTATGAAGAAGAACCGCCCGGCAACAATGCTCACCTGCCTGTGCAAGCCGGACGACAGGCACCACATATCGCTGCTCCTCCTTGAGCATACGACAACGCTCGGTGTGCGCTATCAGACGCTGAAGCGTGACGTGATGAATTATAAACACTACAAGGTCCGGACGCCGTACGGTGAAATCCGGATCAAATCGGCAAAAGGCCACGGTT
>JAAYBH010000201.1 GCA_012718935.1 Clostridiales bacterium | reverse complement strand
CTCCAGATGGCGGACGTCGGCTATGTCATGGAAACGGGTCGCATTACCCTCTCCGGGCCCGGCAAAGAGCTTCTTAAAAACGAAGCCGTCAAGGCCGCATATCTGGGCGCGTAACAGTTTTATAGGAACGCAGGGAGCCTTTCCCTGCGTTTTTTGTTTTATAGTCGGAATATATTGGTTTATATGAATGCCTTTGTATGCTATACTAGCGAAAACATCATATGTAGGATGAACGCCATGCTCACAATCGATGACATGCAGAACATGCTGGACGATATCGCCTCGGAGTTCCCAACCGAGTTTTTTGAGGAGCTCAACGGCGGCATTATCCTGCTGCCCGAAGTAAAACGGCATGAGAAGAGCATTGACGGCAACCTCATCATCCTTGGTAATTACAACCGCGGCGGCAGTATGGGCCGTTATATCACTATTTATTACGGATCATTCATGAGGGTTTACGGGCATCTTCCTGGCGACGAGATCAGGGAAAAGCTGAGACGCACCGTCCGTCACGAGTTCCGCCATCATATCGAATCGCTGGCGGGAACCGACGATCTGGAGCGAGCCGACCGGAAGTATATCGCCAACTATCAGACCGGCAGGGATTATGAAGACGAAGATGATGCATATGACGATGACGGGGACGACGGAGACTGAACCCTTGACACCTGTGTCATTCAGAGGCCGCGGATCGGCCGAAGAATCTATCTTTTAAAGGAGCTTTCATGTTGGGTATGGCAGATTTCGCCGCCCGGCGGCCGGGCATGATCGGAGAGGATCGGTTTACAAAATACGCCGTTCTGGTGCCTATCGTTGAAACAGCGGAGGGGCAGACCCTGCTTTTTGAAAAAAGATCCGGCAGCCTGCGCCGCCAGCCGGGCGAGATATGTTTTCCGGGCGGTAAGATTGAGCGGGGAGAGCCTCCGCAGACTTGCGCCGTGCGTGAGGCCACGGAGGAGCTATGCATTCCGGAAAGCCAAATCAACATCCTCGGTCCCTGCGACATCTTCGTCTCTCCGTTTGATATCATCATTTACCCTTTTATCGGAGAGCTTATTGACTACCGGTACACCTACAACCCTGAGGAGGTCGCCGACGTCATTGCGGTGCCGGTTGATCATTTTCTAGAAAACCCGCCTGAAAAATATAAAAGCACCATCGTCAGCCGGCAGTCCGAGGATTTCCCTTTCGAGCGCATCCCCGGCGGTGAAAACTACCCGTGGGCGAGCGGTTCGTACGACGTTCTCTTTTACCAGTACAACGACCTCCTCATCTGGGGCATCACTGCGTATCTCGTCCAGTCGGCGGCGGAGCTCATCGACAGGTACCGGCTGGGCTGAACACGCCTTAGAAATAGATAACACAGGCCAATAGGATTAAAATCTTATTAAAACAGACATGAAAGGGTAAACATGAGTGAACCGATAGAGAGATTTGATATGCAGGAACCGCCCAGGCGCCAGAAGTGGTATTTGCGGCCGCTGACATGGCTATTATGTTATCCAGAGGTCTGGCTGCGCGGCACGCGCATCACGAAGGTCAATACGGACGGGCTGAAGCCGCCTTACATACTGCTCAGCAACCATAACGCTTTTCTGGATTTTAAGGTGGCCATTGCGGCGATGTTCCCCCACAGATCAAACTTCATTGTCGCCATCGACGGTTTCATCGGACGGGAGAGCCTGCTGCGCAACGTCGGCTGTATTTGCAAGCGCAAGTTTACAAACGACATCGTTATGATCAAGCATCTGCAGAAGGTCATTCACAACGGGGATATTCTCGTCATTTATCCGGAAGCCCGGTATTCGCTCTGCGGTACGACGGCGGTGCTGCCGGATTCCATAGGGAAGCTGTGCAAATTCCTCAAGGTCCCGGTCGTGACGCTCATTATTCATGGCCATCATATCAATTCGCCGTTCTGGAACCTGAAGAAACGCGGCGTCAGGCCGACAGAGGCGACGCTGACACAACTCTTCACAGCGGAAAGCCTTGCGGGAACCTGCGCCGACGACATCAACGAGCAAATCAGGATCGCTTTCGCTTATGACGACTTCGCATGGCAAAAAGAGAGACAAATCAGTATCTCAGATCCCAAACGCGCGGAAGGGCTGCACAAGGTCCTTTACAAATGCCCCCACTGCCTGACGGAATATCAAATGTCCTCCGGCGGCACGCAGCTGATTTGTGACGCCTGCGGAAAGAAATGGACGCTCGGTATTTACGGCGAGCTGTCGGCTGACCGTGACGAAACGGAATTCTCCCATATACCCGATTGGTACGAATGGGAGCGTCAGCAGGTCAGGGAGGAGATCCTGTCCGACACATACTGCTTCATCGGGCCGGTCACGGTTGATTCTCTGCCCAATGCCAAACGCTTTGTCAGGCTGGGCGAAGGCTATATGCGGCACGACATGGACGGCTTTTACGTCTGCGGCAAAACGGGCAACGGCGAGCTCTTTGAAATGGTAAAACCGGTACCGTCACTCTATTCGTGCCATATCGAGTACGACTATCTCGGCAAATATGGCGATTGCGTCGATCTCAACACGCTGACCGATACCTGGTATATTTACCCCCACGATTGTGCGTTTTCCGTCACAAAAATAGCGCTGGCCACTGAAGAAATGTACCGGGCTTACAGAAACACCGCTGAAATGAAGAGGTTGTCCCACGCTGCGCCATAACAGAGTACCCGATATAAAAGACTGCACCGTCAGGGTTCGGTCTTTTGATCGGGTACTATCCTGTCTTAATTATGTACGATCAGCCGTATGATCTTTAATCGTCGCACTCGCAGCAGCAGCATCCTATTAAGCTGAGAACCACAACAGCTGCGATGGCAATAACGATGACATTCAGGCCTGTAAGATCGTTGCCGAACACATTTGTCACCTCACTTGATTTCCGTCCCATATAAATTATGGCCACAATGTATACTATGAGGAAGAGAAAATCCCTGTGACAAAAGCGCGCACCGGCCGGGGACGCTGAATTTTGCGGGTTTACTTCATTTTTGAAGCATATATCCGATAAATATAGTGAATACACAAATTATTTCAGCTAATGGAGTCGGACATGGACGATTTTATGGCAAGACGTCCCATAACGGACAATAAAGCCCGGGTCTGCGGCTATCATATGTTATTCGGTCCTCATACCGGTGCCATCCTGAACACGGCAATTGTCGGATATACTGAATTCGGCCAGGTGAAGCAATCGCAGTTTTTTACCACACTTGATGAATTATCCGAGCATTCGGCGGTCTATCTGGATTATACCGAAGGGCTCCTTGACATCATTGACAGCCACACGGCGCTTCAGGAGCCGTCCGACAGGATCATCCTGTTTAAAAAGGGTTTGTACGTTCATACCGACACCTGTAAAAAGCTGAAGGCCAGGGGCTTCAAATTGGCCTTTGACAGCTCCTTTTTCAGTAACGGTGCCACTCCCCCCGAAGCGGCGGATATCATGATCGTTGAGTTTCCGATGACCAGTCTGGCTGTTCAATCAGGGCTCATCAGGAAATACAGAAATAAAGTGGCTTTTCTCGCCGATAAGATTGAAACATGGAGCGATTTCAGGGTTGCACGGGATATGGGGTATGCACTTTTCCAGGGATTCTTTTTCCTCTGGCCGACAGACAGCCTGCGTCAGAAGGAAATCAAGGCTCTTGACGTGTGCCTCATCGGCATCCTGTCTGAGCTGGATAAGCCCGAGCCGGATTTCAAAAATATTTCCGAGATCATTGAACACGATCTGGGTTTGTCATACAAGCTTCTGCGGCTTGTCAATTCGGCCTACATGGCCCCGAAATACAGGATAAAATCCATATCCCACGCGCTCACATATCTGGGGACGAGGGAGCTTCATCAGTGGATTTCCATGCTGATGTTCAGCGGGGTTAAAAGCGCTGAAAATTCGGAGCTGATCAGAATGTCTCTGATCCGTGGAAAGCTCATGGCGCTCACTTCCCAGGAGCTGCAGCTTAAAAGCACCGGCTCGGAGCCCTTTTTCACCGGCCTGTTCTCACTGATCGATGTGATCCTGAACAGGGATATCAGAGATCTCCTGGTCGGCCTGCCGATTTCGGAAGACGTCAAGATCGCCCTGCGCGGCGAGGGCAACGAGCTCCAGTCCCTGCTCAAGTTCGTTGTGAGCTATGAGCAGGCGGAGTGGCAGAAAATCGAGGACAAATACCCACTGAACGTCATCACCCCCCAGAGGATGGTTTCCATCTATATGGACGCCCACAGGTGGGCAACTCTGATCGATAACTGAAGCATCTTTTCCCGCCGCGCCGGACGGTATCTGTATCGATAAAAACATGAACGCCCTTGACAACACATGAATATTTTCTAAAAAAGCGCAGTTGAAACTGCGCTTTTTTCGTTTTTAGACCGGTTTATTGGACACTTGATGCGTTATTATGAAGATAATGAGTG
>JAAYBH010000200.1 GCA_012718935.1 Clostridiales bacterium | reverse complement strand
TTTCTTTTAAAAGCCTGACGTGCATCATCTCTTGAAATAAGCAGGCCGCCGTGTTATCATCATAATTGGCAAAAAATATAAGTAACGGAGCTGTGACATGAGCGACAAGCTGAACGTCTGTATTCTGAGCGATTCATTCCCGCCGCTCATAGACGGGGTGGCGAATGCTGCGCTCAATTATGCGGACATCATCCAGCGTCAATATGGCAATGCTGTTGTAGCGGCGCCGAATTACCCCGGTATCGAGGATAATTACCCATATCGTGTCGTCCGATATCCCAGCATCAATACGACAAAATCGATCGGCTATCGGACAGGCATACCCTATTGGCCGAGCACCGCACGCGACCTGGCCAAGTGCGACTTTGACGTCATCCATTCTCACTGCCCTTTCGTCTCGACGCTCATTGCTCGCTCTCTTCGCGCGTCGGTTAATGCACCCATCGTGCTGACCTATCACACGAAGTACGATATTGATATCAAAAACGCCGTGGAGCTGGGCTTTATCCAGACCGCGGCCATCAAATTCATCGTTTCGAATATCGAGGCCTGCGACGAGGTCTGGGTCGTCAGCAAGGGCGCCGGTGAAAACCTCCGGAGCCTCGGCTATACAGGCAACTATATCGTCATGGAAAACGGCGCCGATTTTCCCCAGGGCAGCTCTTCCCCCGAAGAGATTGCTGCTGTCAGCGCCGAGTATCGGCTGGAAGAGGACGTCCCCGTATTTCTGTTCGTCGGCCGCATGATGTGGTACAAGGGTATCCGGCTCATTCTCGACGGGCTGTCCCGGGCAAAAAAACAGGGCCTGCGTTTTCAGATGCTTTTCGTCGGAGACGGCGGCGATATCGGAGAAATCAAGGAATGCGCGCGAATGCTCCGGCTGACGGACGACTGTATTTTTACCGGCATTATCAAGGACAGGCATAAGCTGCGGGCGCTCTTCTCCCGGGCTGACCTTTTCCTGTTCCCCTCCACCTTCGACACCAGCGGACTCGTCGTCCGGGAAGCCGCCGCCTGCGGGCTGGCCAGCGTGCTGATCCGGGGCAGCTGCGCCGCCGAGGGCGTCGTCGACGGGTATCACGGCGTCCTGATCGAAGAAAACTCCGTCGCCCTTTCCGACGCCGTCCTGCGCCTCTCCAGCGACCGCGGCATCATGAATACCCTGGGGGAAAACGCCATGCGTGAGCTGTACACCTCCTGGGAGGACGCCGTCGGCAGGGCCACGGTACGTTATCAGATTGTCAGGGAAAACTACGAATGCACACAGCGGTACTTTGATTTCCAGGACAACAAGCTCCTCAAGCTGGCCGACGATATTGAAAACGCCATGGAAAAGCTCAGACAATACCGGGAAAAATACAAGGAAACAAACAAACGCAGCAAAATCAGGCTGAGAAATAAATGACAAAGGCTGCCATGCAGGCAGCCTATTTTTTGTAAGTTCCCTCTTGACAATCGTCGACTACGGGTGTAGTCTATATTCGACGATAATTGTAGTCGATTCGAGGGGGGGTGAATGAGTGAAAGGAATTTCAATTACCGACGCCGAGCTGG
>JAAYBH010000199.1 GCA_012718935.1 Clostridiales bacterium | reverse complement strand
TGTCCCATGGATTCCCTCCCAGTGTAATGATTTGCACCCGAGAAAACAGTCGGAAAATGACAGGAAATATGAAAAAGGAGAAAATTAACTGCGGAACTGCAGTGTTGACAAAAATCAGATGAATACATATAATGAAACATATCGAATATATTTGATATGAGGTACTGGGACATGGCAGCGGCTTATGAAGAGCATGCAAAAGTATTTAGAGCTTTTTGTGCTGTGAAAATTGAAAGCCATCAGAGCGATGGCTATTATCGGGAAGAATATATCAAAAAGTTTTGATTTGTTTGTCCGTATTTGAAGAAGGGTATTCTATGCAAGTAATTAAAGCGATCTGGAGTATTTTCCAGAACCAGATCCTAGGCATGAAATGGCTGAATGATCTGCTTGGATATGTGTTGACGGCTTTTGGCCTGGACACCTCCAACCGCTGGATCGGGAGCATTCAGTTTTTTATTTATGACGTTATTAAAATCGTCGTCCTGTTATGCTTATTAATCTTTGTTATCAGCTATATACAAAGCTACTTCCCCCCGGAACGCAGCAAAAAGATACTGGGGCGGTTCCGCGGAATCGGGGCGAACTCTGTTGCCGCCCTGCTGGGAACGGTCACGCCGTTTTGTTCCTGCTCATCCATTCCGCTGTTCATAGGCTTTACATCTGCCGGTTTGCCCTTGGGCGTCACTTTTTCCTTCTTGATTTCCTCGCCGATGGTGGATCTGGGCTCTCTTGTTCTGCTCATGAGCATATTCGGAGCTAAAGTCGCTGTTTTATACGTTCTGTTCGGCTTGATTATTGCTGTGATCGGCGGCACAATAATTGAAAAAATGCACATGGAAAAATATGTTGAGAGCTTTATCCTGGCTGCCGGAAGCGTTGATATCGAATCGCCGGACCTCACAAGGAAAGAACGGCTGATTTATGCAAAGGAGCAGACGCTTGCTACCTTTAAGAAGGTTTTTCCCTACATTCTGATCGGTGTCGGAATAGGTGCGATTATACATAACTGGATACCCGAGGAATGGGTGGTTTCCCTGCTGGGGAGCAGCAACCCCTTCGGTGTCATTCTGGCTACAATTATAGGCGTACCGATGTATGCCGATATCTTCGGGACGATTCCGATTGCCGAAGCGCTGCTTTCAAAGGGCGCCCAGTTGGGTACCGTACTGTCCTTTATGATGGGTGTCACAACACTGTCCTTGCCGTCCATCATCATGCTCCGCAAGGCGGTTAAGCCGAAGCTGCTGGCGCTGTTTATTGCCATATGTACGCTGGGTATTTTTATTGTAGGATATTTATTCAACGCTTTGCAGTCGTTGATAATATAAGAGAAAATACAAGGGGAGATACTTTATATGGCTTTGTTTGGAAAGAAAAACAAAAAGGCAGAAGCCGGCTCCTGCTGCTGCGATAGCAGCTGCGATGCTGAAAGCATGGCAAAGGCAGAGAAAGCAAAAACAGAGGGCGCGAATGTGAAAGTGCTCGGGAGCGGCTGTGCAAAATGCAGCGAGCTGGAGCAGAACGCCAGGGCGGCGCTGGAGCAGCTGGGCATGGATACAGCTGTTGAGCATGTTACCGACTTTGCGCAGATTGCTGCCTACGGCGTAATGACCACGCCTGCACTTGTAGTCAACAAGAGGGTTGTTTCTGTCGGTAAGGTTCTGAAGCCTCATGAGATCATAGCAATATTACAAAAATAACCGGAGGGATGGAAAATGAGAATGTTGGCGGAATTTTTCCCCGAGTTCGCCGAGAAGCTTGACGAGATCGATAAGCTTTACGCCGATAAACGCTCGATCGATGAAAAAACCTATCAGTTTATCTGCTTTGCCCTGTCCATTAAGGGACGCTCAAAGCCATGCGTTTTGAAGCATTTTAAGGGTGCGCTGGAAGCCGGAGCCACAGTAGAGGAGCTGACTTACATACTCGCTCTTACGATGCGGGAGGCAGCAGGTGCGGACGATTGCTGGACCCATGACGTCATCGGCGACTGGAAGGAGATTATTGCGGGCAATATTAAGTGTAACTGCGAGAATTAATCCTACCCGAGAAAAACCGGCCGTCCTTGAAAGACAGCCGGTTTGATCTTACCCCATATTTGTTCTCACCGCCAGCGCCGCCATTTCAGCTCGGGATATGCTGGTTTCGGGTCTGAAGCTGCCGTCAGGGTAGCCGGTGAGGATGCCCTTTTCTCTCAGGGCGCTGATGGCATCAAAGGACCATGCGTTGGCAGATGTGCTGACATCCGGAAAGAATGCTGTTTGCCCGGTCGGCGTGTATCTCAGATAGTTATTCAGCATTACGGCGATTTCCTGGCGTGAAACAGGCTTGTCGGGTGCGAAGAGGTTTTCGCCGATACCGGAGATCAGCTCGTAGCGCCTGGCCGTATTTATATATGCTTCGGCCCAGCTTCCTCTCGTGTCATCAAAGCTATAGCTTTGATTGGCCT
>JAAYBH010000198.1 GCA_012718935.1 Clostridiales bacterium | reverse complement strand
CAACGACACGAGGATTTTCAGTCCTCTGCTCTACCAACTGAGCTACAGAGGCATAAATTGGGTACTGTGTACCCAATGGGCACTAGGTTTGTGCCCGAGTGGCGACCCAGAACGGGCTCGAACCGTCGACCTCCAGCGTGACAGGCTGGCGTTCTAACCAACTGAACTACTGGGCCGTATAAGATGATGCAGAGAGGCACATTGGTGGGAACAACAGGGCTCGAACCTGTGACCCCATGCTTGTAAGGCATGTGCTCTCCCAGCTGAGCTATGCTCCCCAACAGCTGCCGTCCTTAGCGACGTTTGTTATTATACTAAAAGCACTGAATGTTGTCAACACTAAAATCATTATTTTAAAGGCCCGCAAACAACGCTTATTTTATCGGCTTTTTCAAAGGTTTTTCCTGATAATTCCTGCGATTTTTTCTAATCTCACTGGGCTCAACGTGATAGACGACGTCGCAGAATTGGCAGGTGACCTCGACCGGCTCGCCCTTGCTTTCCATATCCTCGAGCTCACACTCGTCAAGGCTCATCAGGACCTGGAGCACTCTTTTTCTGGTGCAGTAGCACTTATACTCAATCTGCCGGCGTTCAAGGATACGCGGCTCAAAGCCTTTCAGGATGCGAAGCACCAGGTCTTCCGCGCTGCCGCCTGCCAGGACGCTTGTGACAGCGCCGGTTTCTTCAATGTTTTCTTCAAGCGTATCCAGCAGCGCTTCCGGCGCGCCTGGGAGCAGCTGGACGATATAACCTCCCGACGCAAGGACCGACTGGTCCGTATCCACCAGCACGCCAAGGGCACACGCGGTCGGCACTTGCTCGCTTTTATAAAAATATGCGGTGAAATCCTCGGCGATCTCGCCGCTGACAAGCTGCGTGCTGCCAACATACGGCTCCTTCATATTGAGATCGCGAATGACAGTCAGCATACCGTTGTTACCGACGGCGCTGCCGACATCCAGCTTCCCGTTCGGTTTTCTCGGCAGATCGACATGGGGATTTTGCACGTACCCGCGGACATTGCCCTCATAGTCCGCCACAGCCATGATGCTGCCCAGCGGTCCGCCGCCGTTGATGCGGATGGTCACGGAGGCTTTCGGGTCTTTGAGCGTGTGCCCGATCATTGACGTAGCTGCCAAAGTCCTCCCCAGTGCGGCTGTTGCGACCGGAAGCGTTGTGTGTATCTGCCGTGCGCGCTCGGTGAGCGCCCTTGTCGATACAGCCGATATTTGAATAAAGCCGTCGGCAGTGACAGCTCTGATAATCTCGTCCATTATATACTCCTTGTTTTAGAAATGCATAGGCTGACGGGTCGATGTAGGCATCTGCCCCTACGGAAACGACGCTGTTATAATCGTAGGGCGGGATGCCAAGAGACTCGCCCGCGAGTCTCTTTCGCCCGCCGTTAACCCTGTAAAACTCATGATTACGGTTTCATTGCTGTGATGAAAATTCTTTGATCCGACGCAGTGGGCGGGTTAAGCGTCATATCTCCGAATAGCGCAACCTTTTCAAACCCGGTATCCAAAAGCATCATTTCCAGTTCGAACGGCTCGTATGCGTATTCGACATGCTCTTCCCTGCCGCGTTTCCATTTGCCGCCGTCCCGCGCGAAAATATCCATACCGTATCGGCATGCGTTTTCCCTGTGGTCAAAAGCAGCGCGCCAGACGCAGAAAACATCCTCCGTCTCATCCAGTAAAACTTCCCCGTCAAGGCCCTTAAGCTTTGACGGGGCATTAATATCAAAAATAAAAATACCGCCGGGTTCAAGAAAAAGAAGGACGCGCCGTAACACTTCCCGAAGCTTGTCCGGCTTAACATAATTCATACCGTCCAAGGCACAGACAGCGGCGTCAACCGTTCCGTAGAGATCCAAAAGCTCCAGCGGCTGCTGCAGCAACAGAGGCCTGTTCTCTCTGCCGTATGCTTTTTCGGCTGCGACAGCGAGCATATCGGCGGATGCGTCAACGCCGATCATGTCATAGCCGCGGTCCGCCAGCAGGCAGGTAAGTGTGCCGGTACCGCAGGCCATATCAAGTATTGTTCCCGCCCTGATACCCGATCGACTGAAAAGCGTTTCATAAAAATCAGCCATCGCCGGATATGGAACATCCCGTGTCAGCAGGTCATAAAATTCAGCCAAGGATGTATACGCATTCATTTTTTCTTTTCTTCCAGCCTTTTAAAAGCGATCTCATATCCGTCGGCCCCGTACATAAGGCTCCTGTTCACGCGGCTGATTGTCGCCGAGGAGGCGCCGGTCTGTTCCAGGATGCTGTTATATATGTGCCCCTGGTTGAGGAGCATGGCCACATGATATCGCTGCTCCATCGCCCTGAGTTCCGTTACCGAACAGAGGTCGTCAAAGAACCTGATGCATTCCTCCACCGTTTCCAGCGTTAAAATAGCCTCGTACATCTCGATATTTCTGTCTTTTTTATTGTTCTTCAGGCTTTTGTTCATATGTGTCCCCTCCAGGAAAACAATATTACTCTACTATATTTTACAACACTAAAGCATTGAAGTAAAGAGAAATTTATTTTAACCCTTTGAGTCCCGCCGACATATTGTATGGCGAAGGGGCGTGATTTTTTATGTTGGGTATTTCAGAGGGGCGTCTGTTTGAAGAGCTAGAGTACGAAGAGATAACCATGGTCACCGCCGATTTCCGTTATCCTGTCGTCTCAGGCGGAGACAGTAAAGCCGGCAAACGCATCAATAATTATTACAGGCATATTGCAAAAACATTGATGCGCAAAGCGCAAAACGAACTTTTACCCGCAGCTGTCGAGGAATTTCATTACGCGTCAGAAAGCGGATTTCCGTTCCGTCCGTTTGAGACCGTTATGAAATATGACGTGACTAACAACACAGCAGATATCCTGAGCCTCTACTACGATGTCTATGAATACACCGGCGGAGCGCACGGTATCACAAAGCGTTTCGGCGATACATGGCGTTCCTTGACAGGCTGGTTTTTAGAGCTCGCCGATTTTTTCCCGCGCGGCACGAACTACAAGCGTCTGCTCATTGATAACGCTGCTGAAATCGCGGCAAAACAGATTGAGGAAGGGACGCACAGCTATTTCGAAAATTACAGGAAGCTGCTGCGCAAGTATTTCAGTTCCACGAAATTTTACATACATTCCGGCGGCATTACGATTTTCTACGATCAATACGCCATCGCGCCGGGATACGAGGGCACGCCTGTTTTCGAATACAGCTCCGAAATCTCGGCTTACGCCTGACCTTCTGCGTATCCCGCGATCCTCAGCTCATCAGTGCGTCCTGCATATTGCAGGCATCCTCGTCAAGGCCTTTCGTCATTCCGAGCGCCTCCTCAATGTCATAATCCACGCATTTTTCTCCGTTCATGCAGATGACTCTGTTAAACACGCCGGCAGCCAAAAGGCTGACGGCTTTATATCCCATGCGGGAGGCGGTGACGCGGTCACGTACAAGCGGCGAGCCGCCGCGCTGGATATGCCCCAGCGTTGTGACCCGGGTTTCGATTCCGGTTGATTTTCTAATTTTCTCCGCAACAGTTTCTGCCGATGCCGCGCCCTCGGCGACAACGACAGTAAAATGCGTATGGCCGTCGAGCCGCGCCAAGCGTATCCTGTCCGAGACATCCTTCTTAAAGTCAATCTCCATTTCAGGGATGATCGTCACGGTCGCACCGGCCGATATGCCTACGTTGAGGGCGAGATGCCCGGCCCGATGTCCCATGACCTCTACCACCGAGCACCGTTCATGCGACTGCATCGTATCCTCCAGCTTGTCCACAGCATCGATTGCCGTGTTGCACGCGGTGTCAAAGCCGATGGTATATGTCGTGCAACCGATGTCGTTATCGATGGTGCCGGGAATTCCGATCACGGGAATCCCCAGCTTTGACAGGTCCAGCGCGCCCTTGATGGAGCCGTCGCCGCCGATGATGACGAGACCGTCCAGCCCTCTGAACCTGCAGTTTTCGGCGGCGCGACGCAGCCCCGCCTCCGTTGTGAAGTCCGAGCTGCGCGCCGTAAATAATATTGTTCCGCCCCACCGCTCAATTCCGCTCACATCCCCGGCTCCCAGCGGCACCATGTCTCCGCCGATCAGTCCGTTATACCCTCTGCGAATGCCGATGCAATCAATACCCAGGTGCTGTGCCGTCAGGACGACAGCCCTGATCGCAGCGTTCATGCCCGGCGCGTCGCCGCCGGAGGTCAGCACACCAATACGCTTCACCCAGTTATCCATATTCCACACACCATTCTATCTGAAATCACCGTGGCTGCCGTCATAAACCGCAAGACGCCTGAACTCCGCAAAATCCGGCGCCAGTTCCGGTATATATTTTCTTATCGCCGTTATCAGGTTGTCCGGATTCAGGGAGGGATTCTGCGCCGCGACAACGACACTCATTGTCAGCTCCTCCTTGCTTTTCGCAGTAACGGCGGCACGGTACAGGAGCGGCGCGATATCAGTCTCCGCGTATCCTTTTTTTGATTTTTTCTGTATGACGAGCTCTTTTTTTGCGAAAAAAGCCTCCAGTTTTCCTTTAGCGTCCTCCGGAACACCCCGGTCAAAGAAGAGCCGGCCTTCCGCCTTCAGCCACTTAATATCTGAAAATTTCCGCTCCGGCTGATACGCTTCAAGCGCTTCAATACCCTCCGGCATGGTCTTGTTCAGAAGCCCCGGCAATGCACTCAGCTCAATATCGTCCGTCAGATCAAAATCCAGCAGCTCGCAGACGCTTTCCGTACCCACCGGCAAAGGCAGGGCAAAATTCATATAGGGGTGCGGATTGAACCCCTCCGTGTGGCGCAGCGTCAAGCCGGCGCGCAGAAAGACGCGCTGAAAGGTGCGCAGCAGGTCCAGATGGGACAGGTACTTTGCTTTACCCATTTTACTAAATAAAAGCCTGACTCTACGCATTGCATTTCCCTCCGGTCAAGAGCTCGGAGGCGCCGCACCCGGTACACCCGGTTCGGCAATCGGGAGTGATTTCATTCGTGTACGCTGCGTTTCTCTCCTTCCAGAGATAAGCTTCGCTGACGCCGGCGGATACAACGCTCCAGGGTAGAACCTCGCCGTAAGGCCTCTCCCGGTGGGCGTAGAAGGCCGCGTCAATGCCGCAGGCCCCAAAGGCCTTCAGCCATCTGTCATATGAGAAATACTCATCCCAGGCGTCCAGGCGCCCGCCGTTTCTGACGACCTCTTCAAGCGCCAAACCGACGCGTCTGTCGCCTCTGGCCAGCACGGCTTCGATGAGGCTTGTCTCCGGTGAGTGCCAGTTGTAGGTGATCGATTTTGAGCGCATGGCGCCGCGCAGAAGCGTCACCCGTCTTTGATATTCCTCCGGCGAAATCTGTGCCGCCCATTGAAAGGGTGTCAGGGGCTTCGGAATAAAGCAGGAGGTGCTGACCGTGATCCTCACGCCGCGCGCTTTGTTTTTTGCGTATTGCTTCCAGGTGTACAGAACACTTTCGGTGAGAGACGCAATCGCAAGAACATCCTCGTCCGTTTCTGTCGGAAGCCCCAGCATGAAATAGAGCTTGATGCTGTTCCAGCCGCCTTCAAAGGCGACCCGGCAGGTTTCCAGCAGGTCCTCCTGGGTGACGTTTTTATTGATCGCATCCCGCAGTCTCTGGCTGCCCGCCTCCGGTGCGAAGGTCAAGCCGGTTTTTCGGACCTTTTGCACCTTGTGCATGAGCTCCATTGAAAAGTTGTCCGCCCGCAGGGACGGCAGCGACAGGCTGATATTCCTGGGCTCGCACCAGTCCAGCAGGCTGTCGCACAGTCCAAACAGCTCCCTGTAATCACTCGTGCTCAGGGAGGACAGCGTAATTTCCTCGTAACCTGTATTTTCAAGAGCTTTCATCCCGTATTCCGCCAGCTTGTCCTTCGAACGCGCCCTGACAGGCCGATAGGTATATCCGGCCTGGCAGAAGCGGCAGGCGCGCATACACCCGCGGAAGAGCTCCAGCACGACCCTGTCATGCACGATTTCTGTTGAGGGTACAATCGTCTCGGCAGGGTAATACGATTTTTCAAAATCGGCGATCCTTTTCATTACGGGCATTGGGGCGCCGTCCCGCGGCGTGATCGCTGCGATTTTACTGTCCGGATGATAATCGATTTTATAAAGGCCGGGTACATAAACGCCTTTGATCTGAGCGGCTTCTCTTAAAAATGCATCTTTTCCTATCCCTCTTTTTTTCGCTTTTCTATAGGCCTCAATGACCTCGGTGTTGACTTCCTCGCCTTCGCCGATTATGAAAAGATCCATGAAATCGGCCATCGGTTCAGGGTTGTAGGCGCACACCCCTCCCGCAATGACGAGGGGTGTCAGACCCTTTCTTTCCGACGACCGAAGCGGAATGCCCGCAAGGTCGAGCATATTGAGTACATTCGTGTAAGCCATCTCGTAACCCAGTGAAAATGCAACAATATCAAAGGAGCTTACGGCATCGCCGCTCTCGAGGCCGTACAGAGGGAGCTGCACCTCCCGCATCGCCGTCTCCATGTCACCCCACGGGGCAAATACACGCTCGCACCAGACGCCGTCGAGCCTGTTTGCAAGGCCATACAATATTCTGATACCGAGATTTGACATACCGATCTCATAGGTGTCGGGAAAGCACAGCGCGACCCTCGTGTCTACGTCGGCCATGCTCTTTATGATTTGCCCGTATTCCCCTCCCGTATAACGAGAAGGCTTCTGAACACCGCGCAAAATTCTCTCAAGTTTCTTATCCATGCTTCACTTCCGTCGTTTTTCGTTTCGATTTTATACCAATACCGCTTCTTTTACAATAGCATATTAACAGCCACAGAGCCGCCAGTAGCAGTGTAAAGTTGATCCCTGTTTTCAGCATAAGCATCATCCCTGCCAGCAGGAGCACCAAAATGACGACACAGCTCAAAATACAGGCGAGGCGTTCGGCTGTGTCGAGGCCGAAGCAGGTGGCCGCCCAGGCATAGACGACTTTACCGCCGTCCAGCGGCAGGGACGGCAGCATATTGAAGACGCAGAATACCAAACTGACACCGGAGAGGACATAGCCCTGCTGACAATAAAAGTACCGCCCGACAAGAGCTGCAGCCACCGCCAAAAGCAGGCTTGCCGCCGGCCCGGCCGCGGCCGTCACGATTTCAGCCGGATAGGACATCCTGGAATCGGCGCGCATCCTGAAACCCCAAAGCTCCAGCTTCAGCTCGCTGATCCTGCCGCGGAAAAGCCTCAGCGCCGCGTAATGCCCGGTTTCATGGACGGCGGCGGCAAAGAGCGCCACAAATAATGTACCGCCCGAATCAAAAAAATACGCGGCAGCAAGCGCCAAAAGCGCTGCGCCGCTGACCTTCAGCTTTCCGATTGTTATTTCCACTGGATATAATACTCCGGATTGACATATTGGCCATTGACCTTCAGTTCAAAATGAAGGCACGTCTGGGTGGCATTTCCCGTACAACCTACGGTTGCGATTTTGTCCCCCTTTTTGACTGCCTGTCCGTCTGCAACGGAAATGCTGTCGCAATGCGCATATTGGGTTTCCATATCGCCGTGATACAGGATAACATATTTGCCTAATGTTGTGCTCTCCCCCGTTGCCAGGACCTTACCGTCGGCAAAAGCTGTGACCGGCGTCCCCTTTTTGGCCGCAATGTCGGTTCCGTAATGAAATTTTATAACTTTATCAACCGGATGATTCCGATACCCGAAGGAGGACGATACCTCGCCTGCAATAGGCTTATCATATGCTGTGCCGAGCCTTGGCATTTCGTAGGTCACTCCGGCTGGGATCGCATAGTCGGAATACTCATCCTGGCTCTTAAGGAAGGATGCAATGACGGCCGCTGACAAAGCGTTCTCCTGTGTAATCGAAGCTGCGTCTGCCGGACTATCCGCCAAATCGTTTGTGTCGGTCTCAGAAAAGACGGCTTCTGCCTCTTCTCCAGCTTCTTCGGCTTCATCAGTCACCGCCTCCGCGGGCTCCGGCTCTGCCGCGTCAGTGCCTGCTTCCGCCTCATCCGGTGTTTTTCCACCGGAGCTCTGCGCCGGTTCGTCATTATTTACAGCGACGTCCGGTTCGCCGGTGAAGGCATATGTGAACGCCTCTCCCAGCGCCGTCGTAAATTTCTTTTCACCGCTGATGCCCTGTCCGAGCGCTGTCAGCGCCGCCCTGTAGTTGACAACGGTATTGATCTTGTCCCCCACGGTATCAAACACGGCTGGAAATAACAATTTCGTGACGGCTGCGACGACAAACAGGCCGGCGCAGATAAACAGCTTGATCGCATAGCGCGAGCTTTTGTCATTATTCTTGTAGGCCGACGCCGAGCGCCGTCGGTGGGCGACGCTTCTTCTGCTGTTATATGGCCTGTATCTTTCCAATTCAATTCACCTCGCCTTTCTAATTATATTCATT
>JAAYBH010000197.1 GCA_012718935.1 Clostridiales bacterium | reverse complement strand
GTCTGGGACAAGGTAAAGGGCAGAAGCCCCCAGAGCATGACGCGCAGGTAGTCCCGGCCGTACCCGAGCATGGCCGCCGCGTCGCGCGCGTCGCCTTCGCCTGTCAGGTATAAGGAAATCAGCTTGTTGCCGAAGGTCAGAAAGACGATGACGGCGATGACCAGAAGCAGGGCTGACGCCCAGAGCTTGTAGCGGAAGGTGTGGCGCAGGCCCTCGGTATCACCAGCGCCGTAAAACTGTGCGCCAAATATGCCTGGACCGGACAAGCCGCCGAATATAGCCAGGGTGAAGACAAAGAGGAGCTGGTTCGCGATGGCGACGCCGGACATCTGCACCGTTCCTGTCTGCCCTACCATGATGTTGTCGAGCAGGCTGACAAAATTGGTTACCACGCTCTGTATAATGATCGGAATGACAAGCGTGAGGACGGTGCCGTAAAAGGTGCGGTCGCCAATAAAGGTGCCGCGGAATCTATTGAGTATACTTGACGATCTGTAAGCGGTCACGTTTTCACCTGATTTTCCATCTATAATTTGACAAATATATCACAATCAGACACGGAAGTCCAATCATGTTGACAAAATCACAACTCGAAAAAATGCACTTTCAGGCGATTTTTAATTGAAATATGCAATTTCCACAACATTTTGAAAAATATTTTAAAAATTTTCAATATTTAGTATTTACATTTTGTTATTTTGAAGGTATATTCAAGTTATAATACTATATGAGGTGGTTATCATGCCGGAAGAACAACTGTATGAAGTAGTAGCCAACCTCGTCTTGCAATCGATTTCGGTTTGGGAAGACATGCATCTTTACGCGCTGACCTATTCGGTGGAGTATCACAGCTTCTGGGAGCAGCTCGACGAAAGCCTGAAAGAGACCGTGTGCAGGTATCGCCGCCAGTATCGGGAAGAACGTCTTGTCCCCTTTTCGATGTGTCTGATCGGCTATTACAAGGGCTTGCTGACGAAGGAAAGCTTTGAAAGGATCAGAGGCCTTCATTGGAAAAAGCAGCTCAAGATCATTATGGCGGATAACAAATTCCGTGTTGTGATGACGCGTCTCAATCTTGAGCTTAGGGGCGGACGGAAAAGCGAATACAGATATCTGGCGCGGCGGACCGCCGAGCAGGACGGCAACCTCAGGGTTTCGGCCCACAGCCGCACGGATGCCTTCATTTTGTTTAATTACGTTTAATGACCTGAAATCAAAGAATAAGAGTTCATATGCAGTCCCGCCTCAATAAAGAGACGGGACTGCTGTTACATGTCCCGATTATGCTTTACAAACCGGCGGATCGTAGTCTACAATATCGGTGACATATTTCAATTTTTTCTGCAAAAATATATATAATAAATATGCTTGGAAATATATCTGCAAATCGTATGAACAGAGGAGTATTATGCCGAAAAGAACAGACATTGAAAAGGTTTTGATTATCGGGTCCGGGCCGATCATCATCGGGCAGGCCTGTGAGTTTGACTATTCCGGAACCCAGGCTTGCAAGGCTCTGCGGCGTCTGGGATATCAGATTGTGCTGGTGAACTCCAATCCAGCCACAATCATGACGGACCCCGGCATCGCCGACAGCACGTATATCGAGCCGCTCAATGCCAAAAGTCTGACCGGCATTATTGCAAAGGAACGGCCCGACGCCGTACTGCCCAATCTGGGCGGGCAGATGGCGCTCAATCTCTGCTTGGAGCTGGGCAAGGCAGGCGTGCTGGACAAGTACGGCGTACGGGTGATTGGCGTACAGCTCGAGGCAATTGAGCGCGGAGAGGACCGTATCGCTTTCAAGGAGACAATGCTCAGGCTGGGCATTGAAATGCCGAAAAGCAGCGCCGCTTATACCGTTGAGGAAGCTGAAAGGATCGCCGGGTCGCTCGGATATCCGGTGGTCATCCGCCCCGCGTATACCATGGGCGGGACCGGCGGCGGTCTCGTTTATAACATCGATGAGCTGAAGGTCGTTGCCGCCCGAGGGATCGCCGCCAGCATGGTCGGCCAGATACTTGTTGAGGAATCCGTCCTCGGCTGGGAAGAGCTGGAGCTGGAAGTCGTCCGCGACAGCAAAAACCGGAAGATTACGGTCTGCTTTATTGAGAATATCGACGCCGTCGGCGTCCATACGGGCGATTCCTTCTGCTCGGCGCCGATGCTGACGATCAGCCCCGAGCTTCAGGCGCGGATGCAGAAGTATGCTTATGACGTGGTCGAGGCTATCGGCGTTATCGGCGGCACGAATGTCCAGTTTGCCCACGATCCCAAAACGGGGCGTATCGTCATCATCGAGATTAACCCCCGAACCTCCCGATCCTCGGCGCTGGCATCCAAGGCCACAGGCTTCCCCATCGCCTATGTCTCCGCGCTTCTGGCCGCTGGTCTGACGCTGGATGAGATCCCCTACTGGCGGGACGGGACTCTGGATAAATACACGCCGTCGGGCGACTATGTGGTTATCAAATTCGCCCGCTGGGCATTTGAAAAATTCCCGGGCGCCATCGACAAGCTCGGCACGCAGATGCGGGCTGTGGGTGAAGTCATGAGCATCGGTAAAAACTACAAGGAGGCCCTGCAGAAGGCGATCCGATCCCTGGAGATCGGGCGTTACGGGCTGGGCTTTGCAAAAAACTTCAACGAAAAAACCCTGGACGAGCTGATGGCGATGCTGTCGGAACCGACCAGCGAGCGCCAGTTCATCCTGTATGAAGCGCTGCGGAAGGGTGCGGACGTTGACGCCCTGTACGCGCTGACCTATATCAAGCCGTATTTCCTGTCGCAGATGCGGGAGCTTGTCTTATTGGAAGAGGAAATAATAAAGCACCGCGGAGGAGAGCTGCCCGACGCGCTGTTGATCAGCGCCAAGAAGGACGGCTTTGCCGACCGCTATCTGGCGATGCTTTTGGATATCAGCGAAACTGAAATCCGTTCACGTCGGAAAAAGCTGGGGCTCTGGGAGGCCTGGGAACCGGTGCTTGTCAGCGGCGTTGAAAACGCGGCGTACTATTTCTCCACCTACAACGCGCCCGACAAGACGACGGCGAGTTCCCGGCAAAAGGTGATGATCCTCGGCGGCGGTCCGAACAGGATCGGGCAGGGCATCGAGTTTGACTACTGCTGCGTTCACGCCGCATTTGCACTCCGCGACCTGGGCTACGAATCGGTCATCGTCAACTGCAACCCCGAGACAGTCTCAACGGACTACGACACGTCGGACAAGCTTTATTTTGAACCCCTCACCGTGGAGGACGTCCTGAGCATCTATGAAAAGGAGGAGCCGCTGGGCGTCATCGTCTCCTTCGGCGGCCAGACCCCGCTCAATATTGCCGGGGAGCTGGAAAAAGCCGGCGTCAGAATCCTCGGTACATCGCAGAAGACCATCGATCTGGCAGAGGACCGGGATTTATTCCGCAGCATCATGGATAAGCTCGGTATCCCCATGCCGGAGGCGGGTATGGCCGTCAATGGGGAGGAGGCTGCCGAAATTGCCAAAAGGATCGGTTATCCGCTGATGGTCAGGCCCTCCTATGTGCTGGGTGGCCGGGGCATGGAGGTCGTTCACGACGAGGAAATGCTCAGGCGCTATATGGCCGCCGCCGTCGGCGTGACGCCGGAGCGCCCGATTCTGGTGGACCGCTTCCTGAAAAACGCCGTCGAAGCGGAGGCCGATGCCATTGCCGACGGAACGGACGCGTTTGTCCCCACCGTGATGGAGCATATCGAATACGCCGGCATCCATTCCGGCGACTCCGCCTGCGTCATTCCGCCCACCAGCATCTCTGAGGAGCACATCCGGACGATCGAGGAGTATACAAGGGAGATCGCAAAAGAGATGAGGGTCGTCGGCCTGATGAACATGCAGTACGCCATTGAGGGCGGAAAGGTTTATGTCCTTGAAGCCAATCCCCGGGCGTCCCGGACAGTCCCGCTGGTGTCAAAGGTCTGCAGCATCCAGATGGCCAGGCTCGCCACGGAGATCATTATGGCGGACTTTGCCGGGAAAAAATTCGATATGAGCCGCCTTGCCCGGCGGAAGCTGCCGCATTTCGGTGTGAAGGAAGCCGTGATGCCCTTTAATATGTTCCCGGAGGTCGACCCCGTACTAGGCCCTGAAATGCGCTCCACGGGTGAGGTGCTGGGGATGGCGGATTCCTTCGAGCTGGCGTATTTCAAGGCGGAGGAGGCGACGGCGGTTCCGCTTCCGGACTCGGGAACGGTGCTCATCAGCGTCAACGACAAGGATAAGGCGGAAGCGCTGCAAGCCGCCCTGGTCTTTTCGGAAATCGGCTTTAAAATCGTGGCTACAAAAGGTACCGGCGCCTTCTTCAGGGAAAACGGCGTCGGCTGCGAGGAAATAAAGAAGCTCCATGAGGGGCGCCCCAATATTGTCGACAGCATCTCAAACAAGGAAATCCATCTGATCATCAACACGCCGCGCTCCAAGGTCAGCGAATTTGACGATTCATATATCCGAAAAATTGCCATTAAAAACAAGGTGCCTTATATCACCACGACGACGGCCGCCATCGCCAGCGCCAAGGGAATCGCGGCATATATCAAAAACGGCTTCGCGGAATCCGCACTGAAATCTCTGCAGGAATACCATGCGGATATACCGAAATAAAAGCGTAATCTGACGGGGGGGTATTACATTTCGAGTACGGTTCTGCTGATCAGGTCGTTTTGGCCGGTGATGTGCAGCTCGACAAAGTAGGCTGAAAAGCCGGCGACCCTGACCACGAGGTTCTTGTAGTTTTCGGGATTCCTTTGCGCATCCTTCAGGGTTTCGGCGGAGATGACGTTAATCTGGAGCTCCATGCCGCCCAGCTCAAAGTAGGTCTGGATCAGCTGGCTCAGCTTGGTAATGCCGTCCTTGCCGTTCAGGGCCGAGGGGCTGAATTTCATGTTGAGGAGCGTCCCGTTGGCAAAGGCGGTCTGGTCGATGGCGGCAACTGAGGTGACGACGGCGGTGGGACCGTTTTTATCCATCTGCTGGACGGGGGAAATGCCGTCAGCCAGGGGCGTCCCGGCGGTGCGCCCGTCGGGGGTGGCGCCGGTGAACATGCCGAACATGACGTTGGCCGTCACAGGGAACATGGCCGCCGTGTAGTTGCATCTGGGGCCGGAGCAGGATGTCACCGTCTCCGCAAAGGTCTCGGAAGCCCAGGCGGCCAGCTCGTCGACCTCCCGGACGGCGTTGCCGTAGTGCAGGTTCGAGCTCTTGATGTACTGCTGAAGGTCCTCATAGCCCTTCCAGTTATTAATGAGCGCGTCATAAAGCTCACGGGTTGTGCATTTCTTCGTGTCAAAGCAGAGATGCTTGATCATGAAAAGGGAGTCCGCCACGTTGCCGATGCCGATGCCGGGGATGCCGCTGCCGTTGTATTTGGCGCCGCCGTACATGACGTCCCTGCCGCTTTCCATACAGCCGCCCATGGTGGCGGAGACGACGGGGAGCGGCAGGAGCTCGCGGGTCACGTATTCGGCGTTGTTGTTGAT
>JAAYBH010000196.1 GCA_012718935.1 Clostridiales bacterium | reverse complement strand
TCCTGAAGGTCGACCCGTCGCGGATTTTTTCTGTCGCCATCATGCCCTGCACGGCGAAAAAGGCGGAATGCACCTATCCGGGCATGGACTCCACGGGTACCGGTCCGGATATTAACCTCGTTCTGACAACGCGGGAGCTCTCCCGTATGATCGTCGCCGAGCATATTCAGGCCGCCAATCTGACGGAGGAGGAGTTCGACCAGCCCATGGGGATCTCCACGGGCGCCGGCGTCATCTTCGGCGCATCCGGCGGCGTGATGGAGGCGGCTCTGCGCTCCGTTTACTTCCTGGCGACCGGCAAGAACCCCGATGTGGAGGCCTTCGCTAACGTCCGCGGTATGAACGGCTGGCGTGAAGCGACCTTTGATATTGAGGGCAAGCCTGTCAGAGTCGCCGTCGCCAGCGGGCTGCAAAACGCCAGAAACCTGGTGGAGGCCATCCGCAGCGGCGAGGTCCAGTATGACTTTGTCGAGGTTATGGCCTGCCCCGGCGGCTGCATCAACGGTGGCGGCCAGCCCATCAACCTGGACCGGGAGATGGCCATGGCGCGAGGCCAGAGTCTCTACGGCATCGACCGGAAATCCTCGCTCCGCTTCTCCCACGAGAACCCCTCCATCGAGGCTATGTACGAGCAGTTTACAGGCAACGAGATGGTTCACAAGGTCCATGAGCTGCTGCACACCGACCACGACATCTGGGAAATGCCGCTGGCGCCCAGACTGCAGGGAAAAGAGTGCTGATATGAACATCCAGGGGGCATATAAACCCCCTGGAGTTTTATTTTCCGTTATGTGCTGTCTGTAAAATAACGGGTAATACGGCAAGCATTGTGCTATTTTAACAGTGAGGTGCGGTGGGAATGGATTGGATGAACAGGCTCAATAATGTGATGTCTTATGTGGAAAAGCATCTGACGGGTACCATCGATCCTGTCGATATCAGCCTGATCATGGCCTGCTCATTTCAGGAATTCCAGCGCTTTTTCATACAAATCTCGGATATCCCCTTTTCCGAGTATGTCCGCCGGCGGAAGCTGTCCAGCGCAGCTTACGAGATTCAGAATTCCGATATCAAAATCATCGATGCCGCTCTTAAATACGGCTACGAGTCCGCCGACGCATTTTCCGTCGCATTCAAGCGCCTCCATGGCCTGTCTCCCCAGGCGGCAAGAAAAACTAGCGCGGCCCTGAAGTACTACGCGCGCCTCAATTTCTCCTATACCATCAAAGGCGTCAACGAGCTGACCTACCGTATCGTGCAGCGGGGCTCCTTCACGGTGGCCGGCATACGCACAACATCCTCGCAGGCCCAAGACCTCTTTCACGTCCTTCAGAACGACGGGACCGCCAGGAGGCTGGAGCTGCTGGAGCGGCGTTTTGACCTTGGCATCTGCTTTCTCTATCACAAGGACGGCGACACGGACTATATGATCGCACTTGAATATGACGGCGACGAACTGCCCGATTTTGAGCGGTATTCGTTTCCCCCCTCCGCCTGGCTCGTCGTCGAAGCCAGCGGGAAAATCTCGGAAAACATCCACGCTGACACATGGCGCCGGCTCTATAACGAATTCATGCCCCACAGCGAATATATGCAGACCGACCTGCCGGCGATCGAGAAATACGTCGAGTGGAATGCCGCGGCAAACTATGGCCAGCTTGAAATCTGGCTGCCTATCAAGCAGGACCATGAATTCGACCATCAGTTTATAGCGGTATGACGGTAAGGAGGCTTTATGGCGGATTATGAAAAACTGATCTCACTTTCAAAAGTCTACGGCTTTACCGAAGCCGCGCCGCTCGATGTGTCAACGCTTGAATTTTTGCCCGAGGTCCTTGACATGTGCGTATCTTGCCCCGGCTACGGAAAATTCTGGCCCTGTCCCCCGGGGTGCGGCTCGCTTGAAGAAATGCGCCGTAGGGTGGAGGCGTATTCGCGGGGCCTGCTGGTTCAGACCGTCGGGCAGCTTGAGGACAGCTATGACTGGGAAAACATGCAGAAGACGGCGATGCTTTACGGGGAGAGCTTTCAAAAACTATGGGATACGCTGCGTCCTGATTACGCCGGCCTTCTGGCGATGGGCGCAGGCTCGTGCGGCATATGCAAGGAATGCACTTATCCTGAAGATAAGCCCTGCCGTTTTCCCGAAAGGCAAATCGTCTCCATGTCCTCCTGCGGGCTTCAGGTGAGCAGGGTCTGCTCAGACAATCATCTCAAATACTATTACGGTCCCAACACGATCTCATATACCGGCTGTTTCCTATTGGAATAATACGGAGGTGCTCTATGATCAACGCCTTACTTAACGAAATCGCTTCCCGCGGCGACAAGGGCGCCGTTGTGCCGGTTTCGTGGTTTGAGGACCTGAAGCACGAAATGGACGATCTCAAAAGCGAAAAGAACCACGCGTTCAGCGATTGGATGGCGGGCTCTATGACCCTTCCCGAGGCACCCGGCTTCGAACCCCGCGCGTTGATCTGCATCGTCACACCCAGCCCCAAAGTCACGCTGCGCTTCAATGACCGCGGCAGGCAGACAGACTGCATTGTTCCGCCATATTATACCGACGAATGCACAATCGGTGGTAAAGTGTTGGATTACATCAACGCTTTCCTGGCGCCGCGGGGTTTTATGGCAGCAGAAACCGGCCTTCTCCCAGAAAAGCTGCTTGCCGTCCGCGCCGGCCTCGCCCTGTACGGACGTAATAATGTCACATATAATGAGGAATTCGGCAGCCATATACGTCTTTTATCGTATGTTTCCGACCTCCCCTGCGTCGATGGCCCCTGGTTCCCGTCCAGGCGCATGGAGGCGTGCGCGCATTGCCGCGCCTGCGTTGATGCCTGTCCCACAAATGCCATCGACCTGGATCGCACGGTTATTGACGCCCACATATGCCTGACCTTAAAAAACGAGCTCCCCGGCATATTCCCGGACGGGCTTCCCAAGGACGCCCACAACAGCCTCGTTGGCTGCATGAAATGCCAGGACTGCTGCCCCGGCAACGCGCGCAAAACGAACGAAATAACGACAGGCGCCACGTTCACCGAGGCAGAAACGGCGGAAATTCTGAGCCATAAAGACAGTCAGCCGTATTCCGCGCCGCTGGCCGCGAAACTGGAGGCCGCCGGTATTAACCCTGATTTCTGGCCGCTGCTGCCGCGAAATCTGGCAGTGTTATTGCGATAAACAGCTCATGAACAGCAAAAGACGGATTTTCTTAATTCGAAAACCCGTCTTTTTGTTTAAGTTATTCAGTGCCGGTTCGTCCAGGAGTCGGTGGCTTCTCCGAAATCGATGATCTCCGAGGTGGACATCATGACGCCGCTG
>JAAYBH010000195.1 GCA_012718935.1 Clostridiales bacterium | reverse complement strand
ATCTCTTTTTCGATTGCAACTGCATTGATTTGAAGAGAAGCAATTCTTCTATCAAATGCCTGTGTCATTGTTTCAGATTCCCAAAACGACAACTGTTCATCCTCGGATTGCCTTTGAGCTTCACGAGAATTGATGTTACTTAGAACCGATGCAAGCTCCGCAGAGATCAATTTGTGCTTCGTTATAAGATACTCGATGCTGTCATCAAAGCCTACAATGTTTTCAGCGGTAACAGGAATGGTTGTTCCGTCCGGGCCTTTGATAAGTAGCTTCATCTCGGCTATAAACTTACTGAATTGTCTGTTATCCTTTATTGCCTTGTCAAGACGGCGCAATTCCTTTTTTAAGGCGCTTTGCCGTATTCTAAGCTGTTCTAATTCGGAATCTATTCTTTCATCGTAGTGTTCTACAGCAAGGGAACCTTCCTCAACTTCAATAGTCTCTTGGTATTGCGCAACGCTGAACATTTGCTTGTATTTTCCAAGCTCGCGTGACAGCTTTGCTTCCTGCTGGATTAATGACGCACAATCACGTCCGGACAGGCCTCGAATGAGTTCTTCAATATTGAAATGAATACTACCAATGGCTACGCCTCTGTTAAGCAGTGTCCAGCCTCTTTCCTGATCTACATAGAATGCTCCAAGGAGATTTCCTAAAATATCGGCATTATCAGTTCCAAAAAGAAAACTATGAAGCTCGTTCTGCTGTTCGGGCAAAACGTATGTAGTACGATCATCATTTGCAGATAATACTATATGGCTATTCGCTGTTCTTGAAAGTGTAACATCCCCGATTTTCTCAGTATAAACCACAGTTTCAACTTCACACCGCTCAAATTTGATTTTTCTTGTATTAGGAATGTTATAACCGAGAGAATACAGCAAAAACCTGAGCAGCGTAGTTTTACCCTTGCTGTTTTGCTTGCTGTGAATCAAATTCGCATTGGCAGAGAATTCAATGAATCGACTGAATAATCCCTCTTTGATGCGGATAGACCTAATGATCATAGGGATACCCCCTTTTTGATCTTGTCAATGTCGTATCTTCTGCGTATCACGTTGTACACCACTACTTTTGATAGTGCTTCCGCTGTAGCAGAATCAATGCCATCACCTTCAAACTCTGACGAATATTTGCTCCAGCACTCCTCCACAAAATCGATTGTTTTTTCGCTTGGCCTTCCAGAATTCTTATATGCATTGAAATCGAAAAGGATCTTTGTGAAAAACTCTACCCGTTCACAGCATGAATCAATCGTTTCTCTGAAACGGCGAACAATTTCATCATATTGGACAGAATCAAACCGATCAACAAAATCACGGTCAGTTCTTTCAATATCCGTTGCAATAACTATGATGGGCCAAATCAAGCTTTTCTTTGAAAGTGTGATTTTTGCGTTCTTTTTTGTTCCGTTTTTAAACACCTCGCTACACCACACCCGATGTAATTGCTTACCAATTCCCGGAATATCAAGTTTCAGTTCGCCAATAAAGTCATCGATTGCCTTTGAAACAGCTTTGTAACGTTCTACTTCATCATCGGTTTCAAACGGGACAACCTGAATAACAAACTGGTCCGTATCCAAAGGTTGATCAATTTGCGACAGATAGCCGGAAATAATCTTTTGTGATGATTCTGGCAACGTGCTGAAGCCACGGCGTGTCGGTCCCCAGAATATGCTACGTGATGCTTCTTCGTTCAATGGGTTCGGAGAATTAGTAATCAAAATCAGCTTCTCCGTTTTAACCTTTTTGGTGCCTTCGGATAATGACTCCAGAGCCTTCTTGAGATTACTACGCACGTTTGTAAAATCTGTGCTGCTATTCACTATCGCCTTTGCCTGTGCCAAGATATGGTTTCCACTATAAAGCTCGATATCAATATCCTCATTCTCGCTCTCTAATCTTAAAGATTGCAATTCCTTTATGTTTTCAAGCATTAATACAATAGCAGCGTTAACTTGGAAGTCAAAACCAAAAAGTACTGCATTAGCGCGTCTGTCTTTCTCCATAAAAACCTCCGCAACCTTTCTATTAGAAAACCAGACTTATCGGTTTCCAGTGATCATCAGCCATATCAATGGCGAATTCCGTATTATTGATATACAGCCGATTATCCTTGTCCCGGACGAAGCCCCAATGGAGGCCGTGCTTGGCGGCATAGCTCTTGAAGGCGTTTAACTTGTTTTCGATCTGTGGATCGATGTTCTTGTCCTTGCCCTTCGATTCGCCGCCCTTGGTCTCGATCACCCAGACCGTTCCGTCCTTTTTCATGACGATATAGTCTGCGTAAAACAACCATTGATGGCGCAAGGCGTCCAGATAAACGATTGAAAAATACTGCTGACCGGTATCGCCGTTTTTATAGACCCATTCGATATCGTCCCGGCTCTCGCAATACTGCTCGAACAACTGCTCTGATATACTGCGAACGAGCGAAGTGGCATAACCGGAGGTGTATTCCTGATAGGCGTTAGAAAGATACTCGATTTCCTCTTTCACGCCCGGATCATACTTGAAGAAGTCCTGCTCCGGGATGTGGAAGACACCTTTTTTCGGTTCGAGCGTCAGACCCAGCTGCTGTGACATACCAGAAGTGATTTTACGGAATTCATCACGCAGCAGATGCTCGTTGTTGATGACGAAGGCATAAAATTCTGCGGTGTTTAGAGCCAGTAGCTTCTTCTTTGGATTGCCGCCTTTGCGGAACAGCCGCTCCAGAATGGTCTTGACTTTGCCGGTGGAAAGGCCAATTGCCGTTTTGATTGCATCGGTGCTGTGCAACAGCTGCATACCGTGTTTATGCGTATCCACACGCTTACGGGTCCCGTAATAGGACGTGGCCTCGGCTACCATGTCTGTACGAACGAAAACACCATGCAGTGCCTGTCCGAGAATTTCATCACCGATCACATATCCATTTCCGGCGAGGATCATCCTATTACGCTGTTTGTCGGAGGTAAGGTGGTATCTTTCTACCAGAGCATCGTAAATGCGATTCAGCACTTCACGCTCACCGAGGCCGTCAAAATCAAGGTCACGGTATTCCTTCTCCAGTGTGAATGTCTTGCATTTCGGCTTCAGAAACAGCCGCCGTGTTTCATAGGCCTTGTCCATCGTTGCCAGCAGACCGGCCTTGTATTTTTCGTCAAAGGTGTAGACGTAGCAGAAATCGAGCAGATCGTCATCGTAGTGCTTTGCCTCCGGCATACGGCGGATACGACCGATGGTTTGAATCTCAAACTGCTCGCTCATACCCTCACGAAGCTTCACGAGGATTTTGGCCCGTGGGCAATCCCAGCCGGTACTGATAGCCTGTTTCATAAGCAGAAAAACGGGCTGCGCATCATTCTCTGTGAGATTTTCCGGCAGATCACGCTTGTCTTCGCTCATCCAGATGCTGACCATACCGTTGTCATAGGTATAACCCATGCTTTCCAACTTGCGTTCAACGGCACGGATTGTTTCCGGCTGACCGTTGGGGAACTGAATCAGCGCAAGCGGACGGATCACTTTGCCCTCCGGCAGCACTTCCTGATACCGGGCGGCGATGGCCTTGCGTTTGGCATCGGCCAGATCGAGAAGGTACTCATAATCGTCCGTGATTTCTACATTGTCCTCGATGCCCTCATTGACATACAGTGCCTTTGTGATCAGCCCCTCGTCAATAACGTCCAGTTCATCAATTTCATAGAATTCGTACCGCTTGTTTTCCACAGCCGTTGCGCTGACACGAATGATATTCTTGGCGGAGAAGTGATCGATGATATCTTTGGCTTTTGCCGTGTTGTTGGAATGCTCCTCATCGATAATAACAATGAAATCCATGCCGCTGCGGTGCGCTTCGGCAATGCGGTCATACAGATTTTTGCGTTCGCTGTCTTTGATGGCAGTATTGCCCTTTTTCGCAACAAGCTCCCAGTTAATGAAAGTAGTGCTTTCTGCCGGGAATCCGTTCCGGAGTGCATCAAACAGATTTTGCGTGGTACGGTGCGGAGCGACCTTCATCATTTTCTGACGGCTCTGTTCTTCCAGATCGCCCTTGCCGGGGCAGAGCCAGACGATGGCCGTATTTGAATTGACCTTGTTCAGGTATTCGTCCACAAAGCCGATCAGTATAATCGTCTTGCCGGAGCCGGTAGGCGATTTTACAACGATGGTCTGCTTGCAACGGCTATCCGTGGTCAGATCCAAAAGCTGCATAACCGCTTTTTCCTGAAAATCGAACAGGTTGAGTGTAAGGCCCGTTACCATGTTTCGCCCACCTCCCTCAGTTCAAAATTGAAGTAGTAGTCCGGGATGATATGAATCTCCACGTCCCGGAAGAGCGTATTCTGCTCCGTGGTGAACAGTACATTCTTGGAAACATACAGGGCCTTCACGTCCGGGTATTCGCTCCAATGGGCCGCAAGCGCATCGGCCTCATCATCGTCCAGAATCATGATGTAATGCTGCCCGTCAAGCTTTACACCATGTTCTAACTGGATCATCTCGGAAATATGATCGAGCAGAATATCCGAGAGATCATCCTCATTTTTAGAAACATAATCTGTACGGTAGTATTTGAGATTGGCAGGAATCCCAGTGTATTCTTGGAACACGGTGATACCATAAACATACAAGTATGCATCTTTTATCTCTGTAGCAAATTTTGTATAAGATCCCTTGTATTCAGCTTTGATAGCCGCTATCTCTTCAGAAATAGAAGAACCTTTAAAATCTGACAACTTTATTTTCCGCTCTAAGAGTACGGTCCGGCTATTATTGCTATAGTGATATGTCATGAGGATATCTCGGCAGCGTTTATATGTTACTTCCTCACAGATATTATTCTGGTTATTTGTACATAGGATAAAGCTGCGCTGTCCACCATCCTCGATATTTAATTCCAACACCGCCTGTGCGGTTGTCCCACTTCCAGCAAAAAAATCAAGAACGATAGCGTTCTTATTATAATGATTTTTTATTAAGCGCTTTATCAATTCAACGGGTTTTGAATAATCAAAATCATCTTTCAGGCCAAAGACGGCTAAATCCTTTTTGGCATTATCGTTTGAATACTGATTCTCTACCAGCCCAATGGAACTGAGCGGTTTTGTCCTTTTCACAATATCGATGTAATAGCCGCCTTCACCATCCTTTTCAATACGAGCATTCAAATATGTTTTGGTATATATACGCGCGCTCCCATCGGCTTTCCGCTTTATAACAACAAAACCGTTCTGATACCCAAAATCAAACAGCTTTTGATTCCAGCGCCACGCCCAATCTGCTCGGCGATGATTGCCTTTTTGACGCTCCTCCCACGCATTTTTATCGCTCCCCGGATAGAAAGTTTCACCCTCAACGGTGAGCGGATAATCCAGACTGGCACTATAAGACAGGCTGTCATAATCCAGAGTCTGATTGAGTTTATATTTGCCTCTTTCGCTTACCCATTCATCCTCATATTGAAAATCAGGATCAACATGCTCCTCCATAACGAATATGCTTTTATTCTGTCTTGTGTATACCAACACATAATCATGATTCTTTGAAAATGAACCGGTCGTTTTTCCACTCTTTTTCGTTATGCGTGGCATGGCAATAATGAAATTGTCCTCTGAGAAGATTTCGTCCATTAAATTCTTTAGCGCGGCTTGTTCATTATCATCAATAGAGACAAAAATCAATCCATCCTCAGACAGTAGGGAATAAGCTATTCGCAGGCGCTTTTCCATAAAAGAAAGCCACTTTGAGTGTTTGAAGGTATCTTCTGCACTGATATAGTTATCGTCATAAACAAAGTCATTATTCCCGGTGTTGTATGGTGGATCGATGTATATAACGTCAATGCGGCCCTTATGCGTTTTTTCCAGAAGACGGAGGCTGTGCAGATTATCGCCCTCCAGCAGGAAATTGTATGCCCCTCCGGGGATGGCAGTAATCTCGCGATCTGCATCCTCCGTGAACACGGGGATCTGGGTGCGCATCTGAACATCGACGGCTTCCTCGTGCTGTTCCCACACGAGCCCGTACTTCTTCGCATTCAGTTCGCTCTCGATCTCACCGAGGGCAATCAGGACGCTGTCATCGTCTTTATGCTCCTCACGCAGCTTTTGCAGGAATTCCAGCATCCGCTGCCGTTTCTGTTGTGAAAGGTTAGCCATTCTGATTCTCTCCTTCCGGCTTATCTGGTATGAACTCCACGATATCGTCCACTTTGCAGTTCAGGACCCGGCATATTTTTTCCACGGATTCAAGGGACACGTAATAATCCCGGCGAAGACGTGTGGATATGTTTGCGCTGTATCCGGCCTCCTGCTGAAGCTGGGCCGGAGTCATATTCCTGTCAATCAGCATATGGAACAGCTTTTTATATGTAACAGCCATTTCGTGCCTCCTTGCACCTAACGGGTTAATCAAACATCGCCCTTTATTATATCACGAAAATGTGAAGAAATCTACTGCCTTCGGATTATTTCCGGAGGCTTTTTTCATTTTCTTTCGTTCAAAACGGCTCCTCATGTCCGTTGGGTAGTGGGAGGAGAAAAAGTTCCCGAAAAGCGGACCACTTTAGCATCTCATGTCCGTTGGGTATTGAGAGAAAAAAGTTTCCGAAAAAGCGGACCACTTCACCGGTTTCTGCCAAGGGAGTACTGAACGAAGATTTTTTCAAAATCTTTCGTTCACAACCGGCAAAACACTCCAGTGGGTAGTGGAGAAAAATTTTTCGGAAACCGTCAGTTTTGACCCTCTGCTGAGGCTACCAGTTGAGGGACAGAAATTTTCTTCAAAAACTTAGACCAAAACGGCCTCTCATGACCGGTGGGAAGTGAGAAGAGATTTTTTCTCCGAAAAAGCGGACCATTTGGAAGGTTTTCCTCCAGTGGGTATTGGGAGAAATCGCATCAGGCGATCCATCCGATGGGCCTGACGGCACAGGTCTTTTTGGTAAATGGTGACGGTCGATGACGCTCTTTTCAAAAACTATTCTATAGGGCCTAAAAACAAGCATATAGAAAAGTTACGGATTTACCCGTCAAAGAGTGTCACCAGCGGTCGAAACCCCTGATGGTACAAGCGTTTTCGTCAGGCAGCAGTGAAACGATAGACCTGCAAGCAACGCGTCACTTATGGAAAAGGTGCAGGTCGTGAAGGTCTCTACTAAAACTTTTCTATAGGGCCCAAAAAACAACCGATAGAAAAATTTACGGAATTACACTGCACGACCTGCACTAAAATCCCAAACCACTGATGGTACAAGCGTTTTCGTCAGGTAGCCGCGAAAAGGTAGATCTGCACGAAATAAAAATTTTCAAAAAGAGCGGACCACTTGGGCAATTTTTGTCCAGTGGGAAGTGAACAACATGAAAGGCGGTGATGCGTATGATTGTGTTCCGATGACCGTAGGGCGGTCAGAATCTCTGTGACCTTCCGGGCCGGACAGCGGCGTGGGGTCACGAACGCAAAAACCATAATTCAAACGGGGTATTGCCCCAAAACTCAAGAAACGGAGGAAACATTGATGTTTCACAAGCTGATTTATCAGAAAAAGGCGGTCTACTCTCAGGCCGATGTGGACAGCTTCTCCACCAAGGATTACACCTGCGTGAAGCTGATGCGCACAAAAAAGGGAAAGCCTGTGGCAATCTCTGAGAGCAACGATACCAAGAACTGGCACTGGAGGGTCCAGTACGGCTTCTCCACTGTTGTCTTTCCGTCTTATGCGGATGCCATGCGCTTCTGCCGTGACCGCTTCTTTGAACTGAGCGATACAGCGCAGAACGGAGGCCGGGCATGAGGATCACGGACGAAACCGGCATACCGGAGACCAGATATTTTCCGGTCATCGCTATTGACGATTCGGGCCATCAGAAGGTAGCCCTGTTTCCGTCAATGTCAGCAGACCAGTTCACCCGCTCCGGAAAGCCCTATCTGGAGGAGGTCATGCCTCACATCTACCATCTGCACGGCAAAACGGAGACGGTGGAGATCGCCTGTCCCTGCTGCGGCAAGCAGATGGAACACTACTACAATTCACCCACAAATGCGGCCATGTATCTGTGCCGCTACTGTCTGTAAGGAGGACACGAAAATGAATAACGAAATGAACGACAAGCTGTTTCTGACCGGTAGAGCCCATTACAGCGAGGCCTTCTGGAAAGCCATGCGTGGCAATGATGCCGCCTACACCGATCTCGCCGGTGCGAAACATAATCTTACCAACACGTATCTGCTCCCGGAGAGCACGGCCAGCAAGTATTCTGCGGCCCTGAAGGAACACAACCTTTTCCGCAGGATCGGCACCGTTATGAACGCCACCAAGAATGACTCCACCATCTGGATTTCCGACAATGAATTTCAGCCCGAATGGGTGCCGGAGTACGGGACCATCCCCACCACCGCTGACAGCCATTTCCCGAAGAAGGATGTGGTCGCACACAAGCTGGCGATCATCACTGCTCTGGAAACGGATTTCATCAGCGATCTCGGCTTTGATCTGGAGCAGTATCTCGT
>JAAYBH010000194.1 GCA_012718935.1 Clostridiales bacterium | reverse complement strand
CTTGCCGTCCTCAGCCTGACGGCTCTTTGGGCGCTTTTGATGGTGTCCTATGTATTGTTTAACATGAAATACCCCTTCGGCTGTACGATGGATTTCCGGTATATCGTACCGACAATTATTTCGGGGGCGGTATTTTTGGGACTTTTGTCGGACAAGCTGCCGAGCAGCAATACGGGCAAACTGCTCCTGATCGGTTTCTCAGTCATCCTCGGCGTTTTCTGTGTCTCCGCCGCAGGCTTCTTTATTGTGTAGGTGGTCGAAAGAATGAAAATCAAGAAAGAAGACATCAAGCCGCTGTTTTTTGAGTTCATGCGGTTTTGCATCGTCGGCGGCCTGGCGTTTCTCGCAGACTTCGGTATGCTCGTCTTGCTTAATAACGTCCTGCCGGAGCTTTGGGGGCTCAGGCTTTACATCGCGACAGCCGGCGGCTTTATTGTCGGCCTCACAGTCAACTATATCCTGTCCGTCCGTTTTGTGTTCATCAACGCGCGGAAATCCCGCGTAGGCCGGTCATTTAAAGATTTTGTCATTTTTGCGCTCGTCAGCGCCGTTGGATTCGGCATGACGGAGCTGGGCATGTATGTGGGAACCGAGCTTCTTTTCATGAATTATATGCTGGTCAAGATCGTCGTCACCGGCATCGTCCTGATATGGAATTACCTGGGCCGGAAAATATTTATATTCAAATAGAGTCACCCGGAATTTCTTTCATGCGGAGGTTGTTATGGCAGGAAAAACGGCGATCATTATCGGCGCCGGCCCGGCAGGGCTCACCGCCGCTTACAAGCTGCTTTGTGAAACGGATATCATACCGATCGTATTGGAGGAGACAGGCTTCATCGGCGGCATATCCAGGACGGCCGAGCATCACGGCAACAGAATGGACCTGGGCGGCCACCGTTTTTTTTCAAAAAACGAAGAGATTATGAACCTCTGGCGCGAGATCATGCCCGTTCAAGGCGCGCCCGCCAGAGACGATATCCTGCTGGGGCGGGATAAACCGCTTGTATCAGGCGGCCCCGACCCCGAGAAAACGGACAGGGTCATGCTGATCCGGGGCCGGGTCTCCCGGATCTTCTACCTGCGCAAGTTTTTCGATTATCCGATATCGCTCAAAGCGCAGACCTTTATCAGCATGGGCTTTTCCCGCACCATGAAGGCCGGCTTCGGCTACCTGCGCGCGGCGTTGTTCAAGCGGAAGGAAGAATCACTCGGCGACTTTTACATCAACCGGTTCGGCAAGCCCCTGTACGAGATGTTTTTTGAGGATTATACCGAAAAGGTCTGGGGTATCCACCCCAGCAAAATCGCCCCCGACTGGGGTTCCCAGCGCGTTAAAGGTCTCTCCCTGTCGAAGGCCATCTTCAGTATCCTGAAAAAGCCCTTTGTCAAAAACAGCAAAAAGGTCGAGACCTCCCTCATTGAGGAATTCAGCTACCCGAAGAAAGGCCCCGGCCAGCTCTGGGAGCAGCTGGCGTCTCTCGTCGTCGAAAAGGGCGGCGAAATCCGCATGAACACGAAAGCCGTCTCCTTTGACTGCCGCGACGGTAAAATCAACTCCGTGACAGCTGAAGCAAACGGCCGGTCCGAAACGCTTCAGGCGGATTATTACATCTCCACGATGCCTGTCAAAGACCTTGTCGTCGGCATGGGCGCTGCCGTACCGAAGGACGTTTATGATATCGCCGCGTCCCTCCCCTACCGCGATTTCATCACCGTCGGCCTGCTCCTCAATAAGCTTGAGATTAAAAACGAAACGAAACTGAAGACCGTCGGGAACATCGTCCCCGACTGCTGGATCTATGTCCAGGAGCGCGATGTCCGGCTTGGCCGCCTGCAGATTTTCAACAACTGGTCGCCGTATATGGTCAAGGACCTTGAAAACACCGTTTTCATCGGCCTCGAGTATTTCAGCACCGAGGGCGACGACATGTGGAATGCCCCCGACCGGGACTTTATTGACTTTGCCATCGGCGAGCTGGAAAAAATCGACATCATCAAGCGCGAAAACGTCCTCGACAGCGTGCGGTTAAACGTCAAAAAAGCCTATCCCGCCTATTTCGGCTCCTATGCCCGGTTCGGTGAAGTAAGGGAATATCTCGACACGATCGATAACCTCTACTGTATCGGCCGCAACGGCCAGCACAAATACAACAACATGGACCACTCCATGCTCACCGCCATCGAAGCCGTCGCCGCCATCAAGGAAAACAAGCAAAGCAAAGCCGATATCTGGAACGTCAACACCGAAACCGAGTACCACGAAACAAAGACTAAATAAACCATAAGAACAAATCTAAATAATTCGGAGCTTTCGCTCCGGATAAAAGAGCTCCGGAGCGAAAGCTCCGGAGCTCTGGTTATATCACCACTTTTTTCGTTTTCAGGTCGTCGCCTTTTGTTTTCAGGATTTTCTTTTCGCTGAGCTTCTCGTCCTCTTCAAACTCAAGCCCTTCGACAGCCTCCATATCCTCCTCGTCGTCCCAGGAGATCGTAAAGCCGTCTGTCTTGATCTTTTTGCCCTTCAGGTTCTCGTTTTTCTCCACAAGTGCCACTACAGCACCTCCTTAGTAATAGCAGCCCGATTGTAGCAAAAACGGTGGAAAACGTCAATGATTTACGCATTCGCCTTTTGTTTCCGCAATGTTTTGATCAGAACACCCAGCTTCGGAGGCTTGCCGTACATGAGGATGCCGATGCGGTAGATGGCGGCTGAGAGCATGCCGATGCCGACGGTGGAAGCAATGGCGACGGCAATGGAGATGATGATCTCATAGGGCGCCACGTTCGACATGGCAATGCGGGTGAACATGGCCATTGGCGAGGTGAATGGGATGTAGGAGCAGGCGACCATGAGGGGCGAGTCCAGCTTACCGCTGTTCATGCCGTAAAACACGGCGAAAAAGGCAAACATTGCGAGAAATGTGACGGGCATGATGGCGGCGCCCACATCCTCCGTCCGGCTGGCCAGGGAGCCCAGCGCGCCGTAGACAAAGGAGTACAGGAAAAAGCCGATGATGAAGAACAGGAGGACATACAGGAGCAAATCCAGAGGGATGTTGAAAATCATCTGTATGACCGCGTTGCCGGCCCAGAGATCGACGTTGAGGTTATAAAACAGGAAGGCCGAGCCGAAGATGATCCCGAACTGCATAAGTCCGGCCAGCCCCGTACCGATGATCTTGCCAAACATCAGACTCATGGGATTGGCGCTTGTGATAAGCAGCTCCATGGCGCGGGTGCTCTTCTCGGTGGCCACGCTGGAGGCCACAAACTGGCCGTACAGCATAATTGCCATATACAGGGCGTAAATCAGGATGTACGTGTAAATAAACGACTGGGTCTGGCTCTTGCCCGTTTCGGTCACCGTCATGCCAACGGCCGGATGAATGACATCGGAGGCTTCCTCTGCGTCAAGGCCCAGCTCGGTGATTTTTGTCAGCTGATACTGCTCCTTCAGAATCATCATGATCGGCGCCGTAGGATTGGCGTATATGCTGATGGCTTCCGTTATATAGGTAAATTTCAGCGGCGCTTCAATCACAACGGCGGAGGCATAATCCCCGCTCACGACCTTGCTCTTCAGCTGGTCTATGCTCTCGCCGGTTGTCACGACTTTATTGCCGGGAAAAGCTTCCGTCATCTTTTTGAGCATTTCATCGCTGCCGTATGCCATGTCGGCCAGCGCCATAATCGGACGCTCGTCGCCTGCTTGAGGCACGCCTCCGTCCCCGGATTTGAACAGGGCTGAGATGCGCGGATACGTCAGGAGCACAGCAATGACAAGGACGAGGATGGCTGTGATAATGATATACGGCTTGCTTTTTGCGTAATTTGAGAATTCAAATCTCAGGACCTGCTTAAACTGCTTCATATGCTGTCCTCCGTGTATTCCACAAAGATATCGTTCAGCGAAGGCTCGTAAACATCAAATCTGTCAAGGTTGAGGTTTTGCGCCGACAGCCTCCTGAGGAGCTCCATTTTATTGTCAGCCGAAACGAGCGTGACGGTCACGGTGTCATGCGCCCGCTCCGCTGCCGTCACAATATCCATGGCGCCGGACCTTATGTACTGCTCGACCTTATCGGCTTCCACCGACGAGAGAACAATTTTCAGCCGGTTATAGCTACGCTTGATATCGCGGATGGCGCCCGAACAGACGATGCCGCCGCTGTTCAATATGGCGATGTCCCGGCAGAATTCCTCCACGTAATTCATCTGGTGGCTGGAGAACAGGACAATTTTGCCTTTTTCGATCATCTCCATGACGATGTCCTTAAGGAGCATGGCGTTGACCGGATCCAAACCGGAAAACGGCTCGTCGAGGATCAGGATATCCGGGTCGTTCAAAAGCGCGACGGCTAGCTGGATCTTCTGTTGATTGCCCTTTGACAGGACCTCCAGCTTCTTGTTGAGGTACTCCGACATTTCAAGCCGTCCCAGCAGCTTTTCCGTTGCTTCCTTTGTCTCCGAAGACGTCATACCCTTCAGTGCGCCAAAATACGCCAGCTGTCTGCTGATGATTTTCTTCGGGTATAGGCCCCGCTCTTCGGGCAGATAGCCGATTTTGACACGGCTCCGGTCGATCGGTTTGCCGTCCAGCAGCACGCTCCCCCCGTCCGCGTCAAAAACGCCCATAATAATCCGTATCATCGTCGTCTTTCCTGCGCCGTTCCGTCCCAGCAGCCCCAGGGCTTGTCCGCCGGGCACACTGAAGGCGACATCCTTCAGTACCTGTTTTTCGCCGAAGCTCTTATTGATGTCTCTGACCTCAAGCTGCATATCTGATACTCCTGTCCATTTTTCTAAGCACACCCCGCGGGGACCGGATAAATCCGGTCATAGGGCGGGCGGTAAGGGCGGCTCGAGCCCGGGGGCGCGGTTCATGTGATAAAGGCTGTCGTCCATCGTGCGCTGAAAGCTCCTGCTGAGCAGGATAAATGCACCCGTGGCGAGAAAGAGAAGCGCGCCGGCTGCCACTATGACAACAGTCCATTGATCAACGTCGGCGCCTGTCAGGAATTGTGTCAGGATAACGCTCGATGCGTTGATCGTGATATGAACGATCATCGGTGCGATTATCGAGTTGCTCCTGTAGTAGACAAAGCCAAGCAGAAGGCCGATAATGATCGCATAAGAGCTCTGAATGACGTTAAAATGCATGACTCCGAACAGCACTGCCTGGATCACCAACGCGATCCGGACCTTCATGATTTTTCGGAGCTCTCCGAAAATAAGGCCTCTGAATAGGATCTCTTCGAAAATCGGACCGAGAATTCCGACTGTCAGAAGACTCGGGATAAAGTCACCGCCCGTAATGAGATTCGCCAGATTTTCATACCTCTCAAAAAGCGGCGCCAGGAATTTGAGCTGACTTGCAAGGGACAACAGCCATTCAATCAAAAAATTCAGGGAGACGCCGAAGATGACAAGCACCGGAATTCCGACGGCGCCGAGCCCTCTGAAGCTGACAAACGTCAGGAGCTCCTGTTTCCGGTTACGATAAATCAGGTAATAGATCGGCACGGTGATGGCGATGGAAACAAACAGGATCAGCGGCATATACACGCCGAGGGCGCGTATCAGCTCCTCAGTTAAAAGGGCAACATCCGGCATTGAACCGCCGGCCATCTGCTGCATCAGGGACGGAAAGACCGCCGCGAGGCCGATAATCGTTTCCACGATCATCGTCGTTACATAATAAATCGCCAACAGGGCTGCGATCAGACCTATAGCCTTCAGTGCCTTCTTCATCAAACCCCTCCGAATCATCACAATAAATACCAATCTTTTACCTGGTGCTCTGCTTTTGTGCTTCAATTCGCTTGTTGTATTATACCTTACATATTTACCCACGTCTAGAACAACATGCCATTGAAGGCAGGAAAAAGTGCGCTGTATTATTGTATTACTAAGTTAATACAATAATACAGCGCGTATGTATTGTCAAGAGGTAAAGTCAAATCACCGCAATCCACTTGATCAGCAATATGAGCGCGACGCCGGGGATGCCCAGGACACCGACAAGCACGGCATTGATCCAGTTGACGGCGACCGATACGCCGATGAACGAACCGAGAAAATTGATCGCAAACAAAGCAATAAACCCGATGACGGTGTTCAATATCAGCTTGAACACAATTTTAATCGGTTTTCTCAGTATGATGAAAACAGCGAGCACGAGAATCGCGATAATGACGATGATTGCCGTTGTCTGAAGGCCGGCCATACGACTCACTCCCAAGCTTATTTGGTTTGTCCCCTATATATATATGTTCAGTTACTCATCTTTATTTTCAAGAAATTTCACGTTTAATATTTTCAGTAAAAGCCATAATAAGCTTGGACATGAAAACCCGTCTGTGAATCAGGTCGGTGCCGTTATCATGACAGCAGTTAAGCTGCTGTAAAATCAGCAACATACAGCAGTGCATGATGACTTTGGCGAATGACCGACAGTCGGCAGGTTTAAGATTCCTCCGTATCAGATTTCGGCAGTGAATCGATTTTTATGTCTGAGGGCGGCGGCTGTTTTAAATGACAGCCGCCGCTTTTCGTAATTCTATAAACTTCGCTTGATTTTCCGGGCGTGATCATATATACTATATATCCGGTAGAGTATTCCATTTTATCTCTATATATAGGGGATCAACGATGAAAGCATCTCAGAAACCAGCTTCATACGGCAACGAGAGCATCTCGTCTCTCAAGGGCGCCGACAGAGTCAGAAAGCGCCCCGGGGTTATCTTCGGCTCCGACGGGCTGGAGGGCTGTCAGCACGCCGTTTTTGAGATTCTGTCGAACTCGATCGACGAGGCGCGGGAGGGGCACGGCAATATTATCACCGTCACGCGGTACGCGGATCACTCCATCGAGATCGAGGATTTCGGCCGTGGCTGCCCTGTGGACTGGAATCCCGTCGAGCAGCGCTGGAACTGGGAGCTCGTCTATTGCGAATTATATGCCGGCGGCAAGTACAAAAACAACGAGGGCGAAATTTACGAATATTCCCTCGGCCTCAACGGGCTCGGCTCCTGCGCCACGCAGTACTCCTCCGAGTACATGGACGTCACCGTCTGGCGCGACGGGAAAAAATACAGCCTGCGCTTTGAAAAGGGCGAAAATATCGGGGGCCTGCAGTCTGAAGAGTCAAAAAGCCGGCGCACCGGCACGCTGCAGCGCTGGAAGCCCGATCTTGAGGTTTTTACCGATATCGATATTCCGACGGAATATTTCCTGGACATGCTCAAGCGGCAGGCCGTTGTCAACACCGGTGTCACCTTCCGCTTCAGAAACCAGAAGGACTCCGGCTTCGAGACGACGGATTTCCTTTATGAGAACGGCATCAGCGATTACGTGGCCGAGCTTGCCGGTGACGACGCGCTGACGCAGCCGGTTTTCATTGAATCCGAGCGCAAAGGCCGTGACCGGGAGGACAAGCCTGAATACAAGGTCAAGCTCTCGGCTTCCTTCTGCTTTTCGAATAAAATTAATCTGATCGAGTACTACCATAACTCCTCCTGGCTGGAGCATGGCGGCGCCCCGGAAAAGGCGACAAAAAGCGCCTTTGTCTCCGAGGTGGACGCATTTCTGAAGAAAATGAACAAGTATCAGAAAAATGAAAGCAAAATAAGCTTCACCGACATTCAGGACTGCCTGATTCTCGTCACCAATTGCTTTTCCACCCAGACCTCTTATGAAAACCAGACGAAGAAAGCCATCACGAACAAATTCATCCAGGAGGCCATGACGGAGTTTTTCCGCAGTCAGCTGGAGGTCTACTTCATCGAACACAAGGCGGAGGCCGACAAGGTCGCCGAGCAAATCCTGATTAACAAGCGAAGCCGTGAAACAGCCGAGAAAGCGCGGCTTAACATCAAGAAAAAGCTGTCGGGCGGCATCGATCTGAGCAACCGCATACAGAAGTTTGTGGACTGCCGGACAAAGGACGTCTCCAAACGCGAGATCTACATTGTCGAGGGCGACAGCGCCTTGGGCGCCTGCAAGCTCTCACGGGACGCCGAATTTCAGGGAATTATGCCCGTTCGCGGCAAAATTCTCAATTGTTTGAAGGCTGATTATGATAAAATATTTAAAAATGAGATCATCACCGATCTTTTAAAGGTCCTGGGCTGCGGCGTGGAGGTCTCCAGTAAGCACCACAAGGATCTGAGCACCTTTGATCTCGGCAGTCTCCGCTGGAATCGTGTCATCATCTGTACCGATGCCGACGTGGACGGCTTTCATATCAGGACGATGATTCTCACTATGCTGTACCGTCTCGTGCCGACGCTCATCGACGAGGGGTATGTGTACATCGCAGAATCGCCGCTGTATGAAATCCAGAGCAGGGGTAAAACATATTTCGCGTACAACGAACGTGAAAAAGCAGAAATTATATCAGGCTTCAACGGGGCAAAATATACGATCAACCGATCCAAGGGGCTCGGTGAAAACGACCCCGAGATGATGTGGATGACTACGATGAACCCCGAAACGCGCCGGCTCATCAAGGTTGTCCCGGCCGAGCCGAAGCTGATGAACGATGTGTTTGACCTGTTCTGGGGAGACAATCTCACCGGACGGAAGGACTTCATCACGGAGAACGGTTACAAATATTTAGACGCGGCGGACTTATCATAACCGGAGGTACACATGGCATACTTCATACTCTCCGCGTCCTATTGCGATCCCCTGCCGGTGACGAAGGCGGAGGTTGACGTACTTTTAGCGGGGCATAAGGAATTCATATGGCGCGGCATCAACGCCGGCAATGTCCTCTGCGCGGGACCGAAAAAGACCGGCAACGGCGGGATTATTGTTGTGAAGGCTGAAACCCGCGCGACGCTGGAGGATTACATCACGACCGATCCGTATTTCCAAAAGGGCATCCTGCATTTCGACATCACGGAATTCACACCGTACGATTATCCGGAATATCTGGCGCCGTGGGTGAATTGAGGCTTGGACAGCCAATGGCTGCCCCTACGGCATATCAGGAAAATTTCCATCACATATGATAAGGCTCCTTTTGTCGAGATCGCATTGCGATCTCTTGGGAGCTGTCACCTCAGGTGACTGAGGATTTCATCAAAGGGGTTCATCATGGCTAAGAAGAGACAGGCCGAGAAGGAAAAAAAGAATATAAACCCCGATGTTGTGGGACTGCGGGCCGAGGTGCTGGTACAGCCGATCACCGATACGCTCGAGGTCAACTTTATGCCCTATGCCATGAGCGTTATCATGTCCCGCGCCATCCCGGAGATCGACGGCTTCAAGCCCTCCCACAGGAAGCTCCTGTACACCATGTATAAAATGGGCCTCCTCACCGGCGGCCGGACGAAATCGGCCAACATCGTAGGCCAGACGATGCGCCTGAATCCCCACGGAGACGCCGCCATCTACGAGACGATGGTGCGGCTGTCAAAGGGATATGAGGCGCTTCTCACGCCGTTTGTGGACTCAAAGGGCAACTTTGGAAAGGTCTACTCGCGGGATATGGCTTACGCCGCTTCGCGGTATACCGAGGCCAAGCTCTCCTCTATCTGTGCCGAGCTTTTTCGCGATATTGAGCGCGACACCGTCGACTTCACCGACAACTATGACAATACTATGCTGGAGCCGGCGCTCCTGCCTACGACGTTCCCCAACGTCCTCGTGAGCGCCAATACGGGCATTGCCGTCGGCATGGCGTCGAATATCTGCAGCTTTAACCTTACCGAGGTCTGTCAGACAACCATCGATTATATCGGCGACCCGAACCACAATATCATGTCGACCCTGAAAGCGCCCGACTTCCCCACGGGCGGCGAGCTCCTCTACAGCGCCCAGGAGATCGAGACGATCTACAGGACCGGCCGGGGCAGCTTCAAGCTCCGGGCGCGCTGGCGCTACAACAAGCCTGAGAATCTTATTGAAATATTTGAAATCCCCTATACGACGACGGCGGAAGCCATTATCGACAAGGTTGCGGAGCTTGTAAAAACGGGAAAGCTCAAGGAAATTGCCGACATGCGGGACGAAACCGACCTCCAGGGCCTGAAACTGGCAGTCGAGCTCAAACGCGGCACCGATCCTGATAAGCTCATGGCGAAGCTCTTTAAGCTGACACCGCTGATGGACAGCTTCTCCTGCAATTTCAATATTCTCATCGGCGGGATGCCACGCATCCTCGGCGCGGGCGAGATACTGGAGGAGTGGCTGGCGTGGCGGACGGAATGCGTCAAGCGCCGCGTTTTCAGCGAGCTCCAGAAAAAGAAGGAAAAGCTGCACCTCCTCTACGGCCTTCAGAAAATCCTTCTGGATATCGATCAGGCCATCGTCATTATCCGCAATACAGAGGAGGAAGCCGAGGTCGTCCCGAACCTGATGATCGGCTTCGGCATCGACGAGACGCAGGCAGAGTATGTCGCCGAGATCAAGCTCAGAAACATCAACCGGGAGTACATCCTCAAGCGCATCGATGAGACAAGCTCCCTTGAAGAGGAAATCAAGGACCTGGAGGACACCCTGGGCAGTGCGCGGCGTATTAAAGCGATCATCGTCGATGAGCTGAAAAGCGTCATAAAGAGGTACGGAACGGAGCGGAAAACCGGCATCATCTACGACGATGAGACGGAGGAGATCACGGAGGAGGAGCAGATCGAAGATTATCCGGTCAACATTTTCCTGTCCCGGGAGGGATATTTCAAGAAGATCACACCGCTGTCCCTGCGTATGGGCGGCGAACAGAAATATAAGGAAAACGACGGGCCGTTTTTAAGCTTTGAGTCCCAGAACAAGAACGATCTTCTTGTTTTCTCCGATAAACAGCAGGTCTACAAGGTCCGCGTCCGTGATTTTGAGGATACAAAGGCCTCCGTTCTGGGCACATACCTCCCCTCCTACCTTCAGATGGACGAGGGGGAGAGCGTCAAATACCTGCTCGACCCGGGCGATTATTCCGGCCATGTCCTCTTCTTCTTCGAAAACGGCAAGGCCGCGCGGATTGAGCTTTCCGCATACGCCACAAAAACCAACAGGAAAAAGCTTACCGGCGCGTATTCCGGCGCCAGCCCCCTCATGTCTGTCGTCCCCCTTCAGGCGGCCGGAACGGCCGCGGGAGAGACGGAGATCGCCGTCTACTCGACGGAAGACCGAGTCGTTATTTTCAGCACATCTCTTTTAGCGCCGAAGACGACGCGTACGACGGTGGGCGTCGCCGTCATGACGCTCAAGAAAAAATACAAGCTCGAGAAAGCCGTTCCCGTCCTTGAATCCTTTATAAAGAACAAGACGCGCTACCGGGTCAGGAGCATTCCGGCCGCCGGCGCGCTTCTAAAGGAGGAAGACCTTGAGGAACAGCAGCTGGAGATGACGTTTGAGTAAAGGTGGTTCTGCCGTGAATATTGAAAACGCTGTTAATAATCTGAAAAACCGCGGGTTTGACGTGTCTTATTTTGAGACGAAGGAAGAAGCGCGCGACTATCTTTCAGAAAAGCTGAAATGCCGGGCAATCGGCTTCGGCGGGTCCGTCACCCTTAAGCAGATGGGCTTGTTCGAGGCGTTATCCAAGGATAACGCGGTTTGGAACCATTGGGTTCAGGAGCCTCTGGAGGCGCGAAAAAAAGCGGCGGAAGCCGACATCTACATAACATCGGCCAACGGTGTGGCTGAGACGGGCGAAATCATCAACATCGACGGAGCGGGAAACCGAGTGTCCTCGACTCTTTACGGAAAAAAAGAGGTCTATTTCGTCGTCGGCGTCAATAAATTCGCCGATGACTTCGATAAAGCGCTCTGGCGCGCGCGGAATATCGCAGCGCCGAAGAACGCCCAGCGGCTCGCCGTCAACACCCCGTGCGCCAAAAACGGCGACAAATGCTACGACTGCAGCAGCCCGGGGCGTATTTGCATGGGACTTACCGTCCTATGGGGCAAGATGATCGGCGTCGGCCGTACGGAAATCGTTATCGTCAACGAAAGCCTCGGATATTGATTTCCGAAGGTTTATTTTCGACGTCAGGAGGTGACGGCTGTGAAGAAAAGGATAACCGCGCTTTTGGCGTTTACCGCCGTACTCCTTGGTTTATTCGGCTGTGACGCGATCCTCGACGGGGAAATGATCACAAGCGCCCCCCACGAGAAGCCGATCGTCACGCCCTCCAACAGCATTATCGAAGCCTCCACCTTCGATGAACTGAAAGCGTACATCCTAAAATTCATTTGGGACTATGAGGACAGGGGTACGGTGCGCGTTACCGGGTATGACGGCGATATCGTCACTGAAGCCCAAACAGCCTGCGATGAGATCATGGCGGATGTGGCCATTGGCGCATACGCCGTTGCTGACCTCAAAGCCGAGGTGACCCAAATCGTCTCATACCATGAAGTCGAAGTGTACATTCTATATAAAAACGATATCACGGAGGATCGGATCAACAGCATCATCACAGTGCCGACAACCCGTTACCTGAAAACATACCTTCAGGATATGATTTCGGAATACGAACCCTCCATTACAATTCAAACAAAAAGCGTCGTTTTGACGGAGAATGATGCCCTCGACTATGTCAGCGAGATCTATTACAGCAATCCGATCGAAATTGTGATGATGCCCGTTACGACGGTCGACTTTTTCCCCAGCCAGGGCAAGGAGGGGATCATTGAGTTCACCTTCGTCTACAGGTATAAGCCCAGCACGCTCAAAGCCATGGAAATATCCCTGAAAAAGAATGTTCAGAACATCGCCGGGCGTGTCACCGGCGGCAGCAGCGACGGCGCGATCCTGCTCTCGCTCACCCACCGGCTGATGGAGGCTTCCGAATACGACATTGACATGACGGCCGCCGGTTTATACACTGAGCAGAACAACGCCGCCACGGCATACGGTGCGCTCATTGAGGGCTCTGCTGTCGGCGAGGGATACGCAATGGCTTTCAAAGCGCTGTGCGATGAGCTTGACATTGAGTGCTATGTTGTCCTCGGCCTGCTCGACGGACTGCGACACGCCTGGAATATTGTCGAGCTGGAGGATCATTACTATCACATCGATGTGAGCATGTGCGACATGAACGGTATCGCCTCGTCATTTCTCTTAGGCGACACGGGAATGGAAAAGAATTATTCCTGGGACACAACCCGTTATAAAACCTGCAACGGACCATTGGTTTATACCTCCAACGGCGAAATAATAAGTGCGGATACCAGCGCATATGCAACCGATTCCTGATCTTGACGAAAGGCGGGCAAAATAATGAATGGGGATGTCAGGCATTTCAGGCGGAAGCTTTTCGGAGGCTTCGACAGCCGCGACGTCATGCGGTATATTGAGGAACTGGCCGGCCAGCGCAACCGATACAAGATGACGGGTGACAGGCTGGAGGACGAACTGAAAAACCTCAATGACGAAATCAAGAGGCTTCAAAGCGAGCTGGACGATACGGAGCACCGGATTACTGAGATCAAAATCAAATCACTTGATAAGTCTGCCCATGATTTTTTAACGCTCAAGGATGCCTACACGGAAATCCGTACGGAGATGGAAACGACCGCGTGTTCAATCTCTCACGAGATTACAAATCTCAACGGCACGCTGACGGTTCTGACCTCCGTTCTCGACAGGACCAGCGAACGTTTTGCCGAGATTCAGACCATGATGGACAATGAGAAAGCCGAGCTCCTCTCCCTGAAAATCGGGGGGCTGGCAAATTGAACACCTTTCGGCTCGGCGTTCCGGAGCTCCGCCAATATACCGTCAGACTAAAAGCCGGCGACCGCGTTTTGCTCAGCGGCACGGTGTACACCGCCCGCGACGCCGCTCACAAGAAGATTTTCGAGCTGCTGGAGGCCGGTCTGCCTCTCCCCTTTGATCTGAAGGACGCCGTTATCTACTACGCCGGCCCAACGCCGGGCCATGACGATATCATAATCGGCTCCTGCGGCCCCACGACCTCCGGCCGGATGGACGGTTTTGCTCCCCGGCTCTATGACCTCGGTTTGGCAGCGACCATCGGCAAAGGCGAACGGAATAAAGCCGTCGCCGAGGCCATCGTCCGGAACAAGGCCGCCTATCTCTGCGCCGTTGGCGGCGCCGGAGCTCTCATATCCCGCCATATCACGGGCGCGGAAGTGATCGCCTACCCGGAGCTGGGCTGTGAATCCATCAAGAAGCTGACCGTCGAGGACATGCCGCTTTTAGTCGCGCTCGATTGCCACGGTGGTGATATCTTCAAAGAGGGTCGCGAACAGTACCGGCTGGTATAAAGTAAGCAGAAATCAAACCGGCCTTGCCTTTACGGTAAAGCCGGTTTCTTATATATTCATATGTTGAATAATTGTCATTTATGGTATAAAATGG
>JAAYBH010000193.1 GCA_012718935.1 Clostridiales bacterium | reverse complement strand
GACATGGTTATCCAGAACGGGCCGACATCAATGTTTTACGCCTGCCCGAAGTACAGGCCGGAAAACAGGGAGGCTGACGAGCGCGGCTGCAACAACAGGCTCAGCATGGAGGACTTCACGAAAATGCTTGAACATATACACGGCATTATCGTCGAAGCTGAAATGAATGACGAACGGATTCAGCTCACCAATTACACCTGGAAAAATACAAAAGGCACTGTCTTTAAGGTCATCGCGACAAACGGGAAAAAAATGACAATCAGCGTCCTGAACAAAAGGGCAATGTCGCAATAACATAAGCAAAAGCACCCTCGATTATACGAAAGGGTGCTTTTACGTCATATATAGAAGACTGTTCATATCGTGAGCATTAATTAACCTTGCAAACCTCATCTCCGACAAAGGTTTCATAACGAACGTTGTTGGCCTTGTCATAGCGAGTCCTGATGGCGCCGGTTACGCAGATAATATCTCCGTTTTTCAGGGATTCTGCGGCTGAACTGACGGCGCCGAAGCACGTTACCCTCGGGAAATTTGAAATTGCGCCATCAAGCGTCTTGATGGTGATGATGGTACCAATCGGGCGTTCGCGGTCAGGGCGGGTAATCTTAAAGAGGTGGACAACCTGACCCATAATGCATACGCTGTTGGCGGAGGGCAGCTTATGCGAGCCGATGGACTTCAAGCCGGTGATGTTCTCCATGTTTGTGGGGGCCTTGCGGAGCTCAAGCCCGATGATGTTCTGGAATGATTTGGTTTCTTTCTTGTTTTTCATGATTTTTGTCTGAATCTGGGCCGAAACACAAACCCGGGGGTATTCTCCTTTTTCGAGAACAAGGGCATTGTCGATGACACCGGCGTTTTCGCCATAGAAAGTGATATTCGGATAATCGACTGATTTGCCGTCGGGACGCCCGATAGCCAGAGTAAGGGTGATAAAGCTATCCTTGGGATGATACTTGTGTACAACACTTCCGGTAAAATCTGCTTTGTTGATTGACTGAAATACCGCCTTGTCGTTTTTCGCGATTACATCGCTCATAAAATTCCTCCTAAAAAAATTTTTTGACTGACTCTTTGTGAAAATGTGTTTCCCTGGTATAAGTATGGTAGAAGCCCTCGAAAAACCGTTTTTCTGTCAATAGGCACAAAAAAACCCAGAGCATTTAGCTCTGGGTTCTTTCATGAAAATCAGATTAAATTACTTTGAAAACGTCAAGATATTTTATCTCAAGGTCGTCTGCAATTTCACAGATTTCGCCGTCTTTGCTTGCAAGGAAGATGTGGTCATAATCCTCGATATCCTCCTTGACAAGCCCCATCAGAAGCATACATGCTTCGTAATCGAGCTCGTTGAGATTATCGAGAATCAGAATGCGAAAACCGTTCAGCGCGTTGAACATGGACATCAGGACATATATGATGCGCACTCTCTCTCCGGTTGACGCGGAAGCGTAGCTGATAGTCTCCCCTGTCGCAATATCGGCCAGGAAAACCTTAAATCCGTCGCTTGTGTCGAGGACGAGGTCGTACTTCGGACAAACGCTCTTCATTTTATCGTTGCAGTAAGACTGCAGCGGAGCGACGCTGTGTTCAAGCACCTTCTGCCTGACGCCGCCTTTCGGCGACAGCTGGTCGACGAGTTCCTCGTATATCCCGACCTGCTTTGTCAGAAGCTCGAACTTTTTCTTGGCCGCTTCGGCGGTATTGTATTTTTGTATCAGGTCGAGCTCTTCACGCAGCGAAGCACTTCTGAGCCGGAGCACTGCAAGGGTCGATGTATTCGGCTTTGGGGGCTCCGCGATAACAACGGACTTCTCTTTTTCAAGCTGCTCTTTGTAGAGGAGCTTTGTTTTGTAGTCCGTTTCGCGCTTTTTAAAGTCTTCGGCACTTGCTGAAAGGCCGTTTTTCTCCTCCACGAGGCCTGCCAGCTTGTCCTTTTGCTCGACAAGCAGCTTCTCCTTCGCAGAAACTTGCCCCTCCAGTTCCGAGCGTATGCCGGTTTTGTCCGTGGAGCACACAAGCTTTTCACTTATGGGACAGACAGGCTCGCTGAGTGCGCCGAGGATTTTATTCAAAGACGCGATGTCTGATTCAATGACCTTGATGGACGAAGTGATTTCGCGCATCATTTTTTCATTTGCCGCGAGCTTGCTGTCAAGCAGCTCCTTTTCGGATTTTGACGGCATCGTGACCTTGGCGTACGGAGCAAGCTTTTTCTCAAGGCTTTCGATGTTGCTTACATGGAGGTCATAGGCCTTTTTGAGATTGGCGTATGACTCTTCCGAAGCAGTAAGCTTCCCTATCTCGCTCGCAATGAACTCACGCTCCTTATCGGCGGCCTCATAGTTCCTGGCCGGAACGGGACCTTCGTATTTCGCAGCGATTTCTGCTTCCTTATGCTCGCGCTTTTTCTCTTTGCGGCCGTCGAAATAAAACTCGTACGCTTCATGAATGTCTTTGAGAGTGATGTATTCGGGAGCAAGCGGCAGCAGCATCCTGAGTTCCTCCTGCGCTTCCTTTGAGAGGGTGCACATATCGAGGAGTTTATCGATTGTCATATCGTTTTTCAGGAAGCCTTCGGTCAGCAGATACCCAGCCATGTCGTTGCCCATCATGGATTCAGCAACATTTGATGAAAGCATTAGGTTCATCGTGCTGCTCGACCCGTAAAGCTCCTTCAGCGTTTCTCCGACCGCTTTTGCCGTTGCTGTTTTTCCGCACATCAGAGTTTTTGTCTTCATCCCCTCCGAGGTTGTCGTGTATGAACGCTGTATCGGGCCGAGGCCGACAAGGTCGGCCATTGCAAAACCGCTGGTCGCGCCCGTTTTCTGCGCGTCAGCCGGAAGCTTGCCTGTAACAGCGCTGCGGATTGCCTCCAGTATACTCGTTTTTCCTGTGCCGTTTGACCCGGTCAAAATGTTAATCTGCTCAGGAAAAAACGCCATATGGGATATTCCTTTGAAATTTTTGGCTTCAACTTTACTGATTTTCATATTTAACTCCTTTCATCATAATTAGAAAACCTATAAGTAGTATGAATGAAATAACGGGGTTAAAGAAAATATTTTGGAGACCAACGGATTAATCCATACTGATATATGAAGTCGGTTTGTCATCGTGTAACGGGAACTGACATACTTACAGTAAACAACCATTTTGAAAAGGAGGCGGAAGAAATGGACGAGAATTTATTCTTTTCTGATGCCGGAATGAATTTCCCCGAGCCACCCGCCAATAACGATTTATTCAATCCAACACAGGAACGGGAACCGGACCCGCCCGAGAATTTCAACCCCTTCAGCCGCGAAGACGCGGTCGGCTCAAATGACACAAACGATATTAATGATTCAGCAGTAGATAAGGACGAGCCCGCCCCTTATACCGTCGAAGAAATTGGCCAAACGCTCATAGACGCGTTGGAAACTGCATTCGGCAAAGAAGAGGGCCAAAGGGTCTGTCAGGCTATTGCAGATGAGGCTCGGGCAAATCCCGATATGTCTTTCCGCGACATCATTGAAAAAAACGTATTGGATGCCGCTGAGCGGAACGGGATGGACCCTGTTTCAATGTCTGATGCCGTCATGAAGGATTTCGGGCAGGACGACCCCAGGGTAGACACAGGTTTTGGCGGCGATGATTCCGGCGAAGGACACGCGTCAAGATATGACGAATTAAAAGAAAAATTTGAAGCGTTACGCGAAAAATACATGTTCAACAATACATTCACGGTGGCTGCTCGCCTGGAATTCAACATCGAGGCTGCCCGTGAAAATAAACCGGGGGCCGACGGGAAAGCTGTTTCCGGTGGCGACATCGCAATGGACGTCCTGAGGCTGCTGCGCACCAACGTCCTTGAATCTCTGTTTGAGATTGGTCTTCGCGCCATTTTTGATAAAATCTACTCACCGCACGAAGACGACAAGGCGACGGTTGACGACAGCGATGAAGCAACCTCTGGCAAGGCACAGGATGAAAGAACGGCTGAATATGGAACGGATAAATCCGGCGCCTATCGTGACGACGGCTTTGTCGACACGCGCTCAGAACAGTTCACAAAAGACAATATCTTTACGCGCGACAATCCTTCAGCCGGTTTTTATATGGGCGTCGATATGAAAAGCGACCCCGACTCCCGCGTAAGCGATATCAGTACGACAGTATGGCGGACGGGAAAGGACGAGGTTGACTCCGTATTTGTCGGAGGCAAAATGGAAACTCTGCGCATTCCCGGTATCCGTATGGTTGAATTCAACGATACGAGGTATCTTGTCGACCCGTTCGGCAAAGTCATCACGCACGATGGCGACCGGACCTCCGGAGAGAAATTCCCCGACTATTTTCCCCGTCTTGATATTTCGGCCTCGAATCACGGTAAAGAACTTATCGCCGCCGCAGCCGAAGGGAAACACATGACCGTCAATGAGTATAAATCCGGCCTTGTATCAGATGCCAAAGAACATTTCATCGAGAAGAATATTGGCCGGTTTGAAGCACATTCGGAATACATCAAAGACACGATAATTCCTGAAATCCGCGGCCAGGTCGACAAAGACGGCAACCTTGTCGACGAGAGAGATAAAGGAACCCTTGGAGATTATCGCGATAAAATCGACGCTTTGAGCAATCGTATCGACGAGGTCAGGGCACTGCGTACAGAGCTTGACTCCAAGCCTGTTGAAGAGCGCGGGTTCCACGACCACGAAGCCATTGCTAAATGTGATGAAAAAATCGAGAAGATGGAATCCGCAAAGGAAAAGCTTGAGTCGGCTGCGTCGAAATTGGAGTCGCGTCTCGAGCGGCTTGAAAATACCGTCAAGGAAGGCGGAATATATGATAACGCGATAAAGGTCGCGTCTTCCGAAAAATACGATATCGAAGCAAAATTCGGTGTTGTTGCCTCTGCGGACAAGGATGCCGCCGGCAAGGTGTCAGGATATGACGACGGCCTTTCAAGCAAAGATTGGCTTGATATAAACGAAACCATGCGCGACCTTGACACAGACCCGCGCGATGTTGCCGATGACGAATCGGAGAGACAGGATGTCGATTCGTATGACAGCTCTGTCGAAAATCCCGGCACGAACAACGACGGCGCCGTCGAGCCCGACGAGGACGGCAAGGCAGACAGAGTCGAAGATATCGACGTCGGCGATACAGACAACAAGGAGCAAAAAAGCGCCGGTCTCGAAGGTACGGACAAAGAAACCGGCGACAATGTTGAATCAGGCGCAAATGAAACCGCTGTCGAAAGTCAGGAAAAAACCGGCGATTCAGTTGATTCAGAACACGGAGACAAGGTTGAATCATCTGCTTCCGAGGAAGCAGGGGAAACAGGGGATGTTGACAGCTCTGATAAAACATCCGAATTAAGCGAAGATGAAATCCTGGACAAAATTGAAGAAAGCATTTTGAAAAGCGGCGTCGGTTATGAAACGCCCGAGGGCGACATTGGAGTCGACGGGCACAGCGACATCTCTGATATTGACCCCTCTTATGCCTCAGAAAACGACATAAATGATACAAGCGCAGATACCGCCGAAAATATCGAAGCACAGGCAGAAGCGGGTGACGAATCAGATTTAGGCACGGAGCCGGCGGCCGGCAGCAATGACATTGAAACCGAATCGTTTTCAACAGCCGACCTGGATTATGACTTTTTCAGCATGAGCGACGACGAGTTCAGCTCATACATAGAAAAACGCTTTGGAGACACATCCTTCGAAGACGGTGTCATCGGAGATGTGCCGCTTACAAGGGACGAATATGTCGAGGCCGTAAAAATGATTCGCGACGGTGACGGAGCAGTCGGCCATGACGAAATCGAAGAGCGTTTTGGATTTGACGCAAGCGAAGTTGAAGAATTCACAGAAATCGGCGACGACGGCAGTGTGATTGAATTAGAGGGCCCGCCGACGGAAGAGGAATGGAAGGCCTTCGAGGAGCTCGAGGCGAAAGGCATACGCGCGCCGTATTTCGCAGACGTCAATGAGGACGGGTCTACCCGCATTGATATCCAAACACCGCCTGACGACGCCTTCTGGGAGCGCCTGGACGCGGTTATACCGCCCCCCGACCGTATCCCCTACAGCGACACCGCCACGGCAGACAAGCTTCACAGCGCCATACAGGGCTATTACAGCGATTTTAACCGCGACATCACAAGCAACCCTCCCGCTTATACGGAGCGCATGAGCGAGTTCTCAGACCATATCAAAGACGTTAACAGCAATCGCCTGGCGGATGGGTTCACTCTTCCGGACCGCGCTTGCAATACCGCGGCCGAGTGGAAGGACCTCCAACTTGAACGGTACGTTGAATCTGCGCGCACCGTCCAGGACGGTATCGGCTTTGAAAAGGATAATATCAGAGCATATATTGAGGCAAAATCATATGATGCTTTTGATTCCGATGCAAACCTCCAGTTTGTGTACGATAACGTCGGCCCCGATGAATATGACAAGGTACTCAGCGAATACCACGAGCTCACCGGTCGCACGGAATTCCTCGATGAGCTTGACGCCGCGTGCGGTAAAATTGAGCGCATAGCAACCTCTGAAATGGGTGTTGATGAGAAGCTCAATGCAATCGGAGAAGTTTTCAACCGCTATTTCTCACCTGAAATCAACGATATCGTCAGGTTGGAGGCCTTTAAAGAAGACAAAGTCAGAGACCTTGACGTCGACCAGACTACCGAAGTGGCTCAGGATAACGCCGAGGCCCAAGTTGAGGAACAGCCTGCCGACCCCAACCTGGATGCCGCCGAGGCTAAGATTGAGACCGGAACACAGGACGCCGAAAAGGATAACCCTGAAACCAAGCTGGAGAACAAACCCGAAGACACCGAGAAGGATAACTCCGAAAACAAAGTTGAGGAAAAGACCTCGGATACCGAAAGGGAAAACGCCGAAAATAAGGTTGAAGAGAAGGTCTCGGATACCGAAAAAGAAAATCCGGACGAGAAGGTAGACAGGCCGTCATCTTCGGAGACCGTAGAGAATGCCCAAATCGACGCCGCCGGGAGCAGCGAACGCCTTGAATCGCAAGCCGGAGCCGACATTACGACAGAATCGACGGATGTCGACGCATCTGAATTAACACCGGATTTAGTTGAAGCTCCTGACAGCGAACCGCGTGATATATCTGCCGAAGACACGTTAAATAACGACAACCTGCTGGACAAGGATGACGAGCGCCAGGCAAACAGCGATTTGTCTTCGGATAAAACAGAATCAAAGGGCGACAGCGACGACCCCAATTCAACGTCTGATAAAAAGGACTTAACCAGCACTGATATTGCGGCGGCGGCCGGCAGCGACATCGACGAGGATGATGACCCGGCTTCAAAAGTTGATTTTTCCGAAATCGATAAAAACGACAGCTCGTCAAAGGACGAATTCGAAAAAGCTGTTGACAAATACCTGAACAAAGAATCGGACGACACATTCAGCTTTAAGGAAGATTTCCTTGATAAGCACAATCCCTCGGATTTTAATATTGAAGAGATGTATGACGTCCTCGCAGATAAAATCAGCGACGCCGTATCGGCCTCAGATGGCGAAGACACCGAAACCATGTTTGACAGGGTACTGACTCTGTTCGACAATATCGAAGATTGCTTCGTAGAGGGGTTGACTGAGTACCTCGAACATCAGAATGCGCTTTATGAGTCTTTCGTCGACAAAGATGCTATCAGTGAGCTTGATGCGGTGCTTAATGCTCAATTGGACAGCATTTTAGATTCAGTTGAAGGCCCGCTTGAAGCAGCCAATATGCTGGTCGAACGCTATGACCCTGATTGGAATGCCGACATTGAAGCAGTCAAGGAGGCGGTCTGCGATAAAATTGAGATGGCAAACCTGAATGAAGACGCTATCGACAAGGTTGTTGACATAGTTCAGGCGCTGGATACCATTTTCCACGGATTCGAGTCCATACTCACAGAAATAGGGTCAGTTTTCTCAGCATATGAAGACCCGGTTGCCATTTCCGAAGATATCGCGGTTGACGCCGGTACAATGACGCGGTACGAAGATATCGACGTGTCAGCCAAAATGGACACAGGCTTTGACCCCGCGACCGACGTCCATGAAGCCGGATTCAACGCGCAGTTAAATGATTTTAACAATAACGACTTATTTGAGACTCCGGACGCCTCGCCTGGGTTTAACGATATGGCAAGCAGCCAGCCCGAAATAGAGTCGCTGTTTCCGCCCAATAACGATATGTCCTTTGCTCCTGATATGTTAATGGATGGAGCAAATATCGAAAACAGCTTCGCCGACTTCGCCAATGACGGCGGTGGCGCGGCTGACGTCGAAGCCGGAGGCATGGATGCCGTCGGAGCCGAAGGCGCAGAAATCATCATACCGCTGTAAAACGGGCCAGCATACAGAATATGTCTGCCCTGCAGGGAAGGAGGATGCATATGTACGAGGCCTATACAATTTTTATCTTCGTGTTGGTAATCGCCGCCGTTCTTTTCGGTATATTATGCGGTTTTTACGCAGCCTTTCGCGTAGCTGAAAGGAACAAGGACGGCGATAACACAGAAACCAAACCTCCTTTGAAAAAGAAGAACAAGGAAAAGTCTCAAAAAGACAATGCTGATAGTTCGGTTTCGTCAGCGAAAGGATTGTTTACGAAGCGGGACGCTTCGATGTCGCTGCAGAGCAAAATTCATAACCAGAGCGGCATGTCCTATACGGAATTCAAAACCTATGATTCGGTCGAAAACCACGACGAAGCGCTCCTTGAAGCCAGAATAAAACAGGACGCAGCATATTCGTACATCGGAAAGAAAATCTCCAGTGGAACATGACGCAAAATTAACAAAATATCGAAAGCCGCCGAAATCACGGCGGCTTTCTTGTGCCTATCTGACATACTTTTATTATAACCGTTATTTTTTTTGTGGGGTGGCTTTAAAATGCATGATATTCTGCGTAAGCCTAAAAACTGGGTAGCCATAATCATAGTCTTGACTCTGCTCTTTGCCTTAATATTTTCATTTATATCATCGACGAAGACAAACCTGCCTTCTTATTCAGCCGCAAACGAGTCGCCTTCGCCGTCCCCTTCCCCATCAACCGCTCCGGACATCGATACGGAGAGATATGCCGATGAGATGCTGGGTTTTTCTATGCTTGTTCCGTCTAAATGGGTCCGCGTTACCCGTGACGGATATCAGACATTTGTGAATCAGGCCGACGCCGCATGCATTCAGTTTATCGTTTACAATTACGAGCCATACCTCAATAACGTCACCGAAACCGATATGCGTTCTCAAGTCCTGGATTCCGGAGGAGATTTCGGCGGACATGCACAAATGGACGTCAGCTCTTTCCTGGACGTATACAGCGTCAATAATGTCAGCTATTTTGAATACACGACATGGGACTTAGATTATACTGTATGTGTATCCATACAGATTCCGACAGAGAGATATGACTATTACCGGAACATCGCATCCTACCTGCTCGATACATTCCAATGGAATAAAATAAATCCGATACCTGACGGCTTCAAGATGTTTTACAGCCCGTTTGGCGATTTTGAAATAGGCGTACCGCTGTATTGGGCGGCAAACATTGTCAACGGCTCGTATGTGGCAACATCTCCGAACAGCGGAGCTTACATAACCTGCTCTGTGACCGAGACGGATATAGGCATTTCTGAAATGAGCCAATTTGACTACGCCAGCATTGTCGGGCAAACACGGCCTCAGCTCCTGATAACGATGTACTCAAACGCCGGCAATTCGCTTACGGTGGAAGCTGGCTATGTTAAGAACGGCGCCGAGTGGCGCTTGATGCATTGTATATATTTCTCAGGCAGTTATCTGTATGAGTTCAGTCTCGATTGTCCAACCAGTGCGTATGAAACGGACGGACAGGCATTTATGACTGCGGTGACGCTGTTTCGGACGTTTTGATATAAGTTCGCACTATATTGTTACTTGCAAGTGATTGACTGATAACTAAATACACTATAAAATGAATCCATTACAAATCCCTAAAAGAGGTGTAGTAATGGCATACAGTGCAAATCTGATAAACACATCAGAGGATGATAAGCAAAAAGCCGAGCATAAAATTGCTGCTGCATATATTAGAGTAAGCACAGATGACCAGATGGAATACTCGCCAGATGCTCAATTATTTGAATTAAGAAAATACGCTGATTATCATGGTTATATTATTCCAGAAGAGTATATTTTTATAGACGAGGGAATCACCGGGCGAAATACAAAAAAACGCGATGAATTTCAAAGAATGATAGGGACAGCAAAAATCAAGCCCAAGCCTTTCGATGCAATTCTTTTATGGAAATTTTCGCGGTTTGCTAGAAATCGCACCGATGCTGTAGTATATAAGTCTATGTTAAGAAAAGACCTCGGGATTAATGTCATATCCATCTCCGAACCAATAGGAGATGATAAGATGTCTATTCTTTTGGAGGCAATTATCGAGGCAATGGACGAGTTTTACAGCATCAATCTTTCCGAAGAGGTAAAGCGAGGGATGACTGAAAAAGCTAGGAGAGGAGAGCTTCAAAGCACACCTTCGTTCGGATACACAGTAGAAAATAATCTTCTAATTCCGCACCCCGAAGAGGCTAAATTAGTCCGCGAAATATTTGAACGCTTTATTAACGGAGAAGGTTATCTTTCAATAGCTAAATGGTTAAACAGTATTGGAGCAAAAACTCATAGGGGAAATTTGTTTGAGAACAGAACTATTGATTATATAATACACAATCCTGTATATATTGGAAAATTGAGATGGAATCCAACCGGACGCTCAAGGAGAGATTACGATAATGAAAATATAATTATCTCTGATGCTAATCATGAACCGCTTATTAGCGATTCAACATGGAATAAAGCGCAAGACAGAGCTCTTGAATTAAAGAAAAGATATCCCCCAAAAAGCAAGCTACCAAACGAATTAGCAGATTGGATTTCCGGTATTTTCAGGTGCTCTAACTGCGGCGGTCCTCTTGTCCGAACTATTAAGGGATATGTGCGATGCAATAATTATGCGCATGGAAAATGCCTTACATCACAAATGACAAAATCCGATATTCTGCGAGCAGCATTAATAAAACGTTTGGAAAATGACTTAAATAACAAGACCATTGAAATTAACGTGATAAAACGTCAAAGAAAAAAAACGAATAATCCAAGCCTTAAACTTCAAAAATTACTGGCAGATATCGACAAAAAAATTTCAAAATTAAACGAAGGCTTTTTAAATGATTTGTATAGCAGTGATGAGTTTAAAAAAATGAAAGACAACCTGCTTCAAGAAAAGTTGTCTTGTCAAGAAAAAATAAAAGAGGCCGAGAAACCCGTCCAGGATGATGATGAAGCATATATTGAATCGATGAAAAAAGCTCTCAAAAATACAATTCGCATTATTACATCCGATGAAGCGTCAATAAAAGAGAAGCATGAATCTCTTAGTAGTATTATTGATTCATGCGTATATAGTAAAACAGATAATCGTATAAAATTGGTGTATCGCATGAATGAAATGGGATAGTAAATTAAAGAAAAAAGTATCTCACTTTACAGTAAGGTGGACCCGACGGCGAACTCGGCGCATCTCTGCGTTACTTAAGCCAGCGGTACTCAATGCCCTATCCCGAACTGAAAGCGCTGCTGACCGATATAGGTATATCGTAAGCACAATTGTACGTTACTCGATGACGGCGTAGATCAGCGGCATATCGGCGGGTTTGACCGGGCCGATGACGATTGCCTGTTCCATATAGTGCCGGGCATTTTCAAGCCGCTCTTTATTAGACGTATGAAGCACGGCAATTGTTTCACCGTTTTTGCAAAAATCTCCTGTTTTTCGCTCCAGTATGATCCCGGCGAGAGGGTCGATCGCATCGCCGCTTTTTTCACGGCCGGCGCCGAGAACGGTTGCTGCTTTGCCGATCAGCTCGGCGTTCATATGAGTGATATAGCCGCTTTTGGATGACTTGTATTCGTATTGCACAGCTGCTTCACCGAGAGCTGTATTGTCATCTATAAAGGCTGCGTCACCGCCCTGGGCGGTAATCCATTCCCTGAATTTCTCAAGGGCCGCACCGCTTTTGATGGCTGTTTCAACGTGACGGGAGCTCTCTTCAAACGTCCAGCCGTGACAAAGACACAGCAGCCGGGCCGACAGCTCCCTGCAGACGGTTTCCAGATCGGTGCTGCCCCGGCCTGACAAGACACGAGCGGCTTCCGTTACCTCCAGGGCGTTCCCGACGGCTCTGCCGAGCGGAATATCCATATTCGTCAAAACAGCCGCTATATTCCTGGAGCTTGCTTTTCCGATTTCGACCATCGTCCCGGCGAGCTTTTTCGCTTCATCAAGAGATTTCACAAAAGCGCCGCTGCCGGCCTTGACGTCCAGTACGATGTTTTTCGAACCGGAGGCCAGCTTCTTACTCATAATACTCGACGCGATCAATGGAATGCTGTCCACGGTGGCTGTCACGTCGCGGAGCGCATAAATCTTTTTGTCGGCAGGCGCAATTTGCCCGGATTGACCGATGACGGCGATGCCCGTTTTTTTAACCTGCCCGATAAAATCCTCTCGGGACAGCGTTGTTTTAAAGCCCGGTATCGCTTCCAGCTTGTCTATCGTGCCGCCCGTGTGTCCGAGACCCCGGCCGGACATTTTCGCGACCTTGCCTCCTAATGATGCCACGACGGGCGCAACAATCAGCGTCGTTTTGTCGCCGACACCGCCTGTTGAATGCTTGTCCGCTGTCAAGTTCCCAAGCTCGGACAGGTCAAGACTGTCTCCGGATATGGTCATCGCGGTCGTCAGAACCGTCAGTTCCCTGCTGTCCATACCGTTTAAATAAATCGCCATGAGCAGCGCTGACATCTGGTAATCCGGGATTTCGCCGTTTGTAAAACCATTCACAGCGTAGTAAATCTCATCGTCGTCAAGAGAAAAATTATCTCGTTTTTTCTGGATAATATCGTAGATTCGCACGTGAACAACCCCGTTCTGATATGACTCAGCCGAATATCCTGATTTTAACACAGAATTGTCTTAAAGTAACCCTATTTATGCAATTTCAACTGACCACTTCCCCGCCGAGTTTATAAAAGATACCTCAATTTCAGAGTCATTCATGACGTCAATACGCTCAACAAGCGACAGGTAAAAATCCGAATCCTCCTCATTACAAAACGCCAGCGACGCCGCAACGCGCATGGCCTCTGTCAATCCAGCGTCGGTTTCTGGAGCTTTCAGACCGCCGAGAGCTGTATCATAATCCTCCAAACGGGCTTTATACTTATGATTCAATGAAGCATACTCTTCCCTGCCGATTTCACCGGAGAGATAGATATCCAGAAGCTTCGTCAGCTTGTCTTTGATCAAGGTGATTTTATTCTCGTATTCTCTGATACGGCAGTCCTGGGTTTTTAGAAGCTGCGCAATAACGCCGTCCAAACCGCTCAAAAGCAAGCCGTCGCCATAGGAATTCAATATGTGACGCACACAGCCGGCCAATATATCTTCCCGAAAGTACCCGCGTTTTTTCAGGCGGTTTCCGACGCATTGGCAGCGAAGGCAATTCCAGACACGATATGCGGCGCCGTTTTTTCTCCTGCGTGTCCTGCAATAAAACAATGCGCCGCAGCCGGCGCAGAACACTTTTCCCGACAGGGCGTATCTGTTTCCACAAGACCCGGCTTCTTTTGAATGATGGCCTCTTTTCAGTCGCTGGGTCTGCGCGTTTTCCCAGTCTGTCCTGCTGATGATCGGTTCATGATGATCTTTAATGTATATCATATCATCGCCCGGATTTTTCCGTTTTTTATGGGTCAGATAATTTGTTGTCACCGTCTTTTTCTGCAGGAGATCGCCGCAGTATTTTTCGTTTCTGATGATTTTCAAAACAGAGGCGCCCGACCAAAGAACGCCGCCTGACTTTGTCGGCACCAGATTTTCCGTCAGCACCTTCGCAATGGCGCGCACACCCATCCTTTCACTGGTGTACATATTAAAAATCTTCCGAACAGTTTCGGCCCCCTCAGGCTCGATTAAAATCCTGCCGCTTATGACATTGTAACCCAGCAGGCTTCTCCCGAACACAACACCGCGCTCCATCTGCCGCGTCTGACCCCACCGGACGCGTTCGCTTGTCCTGCGGCTCTCTTCCTGAGCGACAGACGCCATGATACCAAGCCGCAGCTCGGAATCCGAATCCAGCGTAAAGATGCCGTCGTTCAGGAAAAGGACACCGACGCCCAACTCCTTCAGCCGCCGCGTATAGGATATGGCGTCGAGAATGTTTCTTGAAAATCGGCTGACTTCCTTTGTCATTATGATATCAAATTTTCCATGCTGCGCGTCATAGATCATTTTTTGAAAGCCCGAACGCTCCGCCGTCGTCGTCCCTGTTATGCCCTCATCGGCATAAATCTCAGTCAAAATCCAGTCCGGCCTGTTTTTAATATATTGTACAAAAAACAATTTCTGGCTGTTGAAGGAATGTATCTGATCGGTATTGTCTGTTGAAACACGGCAGTAGGCCGCGATGCGCGTCATCGGGTTCTCTCCTTCAACAGCACGAGGCCTTTTTCCAGCTGCCCGTGCGACAATACGCCGCGGTTTACCAGTACCGTCAATACCCTGATCTGGAATTCCAGAATCAAGCGGTTATCCTCTGTTTCGCCGATAGGCGCCGCTTTCATTACGGTTTTAAGCCCCATATCCATTCGCCTCCGATAGAGGATATTCGGCGGAAGCGTGTCCTTTGCCTGTCCGGCATAAAAAAGTGACGTTGAAGACAACAATGCAGGTACTGAAGAACTCAACCATCTTGAGATGGTCGGCGCAATCGTACAGCAGCTGACGCGGAAAATGAGCGTCGACGACATTAAGGCAGCCGGATTTGAAACTTATTTTGTCGATCACACGGCCGGCGTATACCCGCAGTTTGCTTCCGGCACACCATGGACCGCCGCGACAATGCAGGTCAAGGGTGATGTCATCTGCGATCTGAACGAGGACCTCGCCGCGGAACAGAAAGCGCGTGTTGTCTATGATAATATCCTCAGGCTCTCGGATGATCCCGACGTCAGCAACGTCATCCGATTCCTGCGCGAGCGCGAGATCGTCCACTATCAGCGTTTCGGCGAAGGCCTGCGCCTGGCCACCGAGCGCCAGAATCAAAAGAATGTCTATGCCATCAACCCCAGCTTTGACAAGTAAAGCATCGCATAATCAGCAGGACCGCACATTGTGTGCGGTCCTGCCTTGTTGCCGGGCTATTCCTTTATATCAATCTTATCATTATTTGATATGATGCAGATATATGTTTTTCCTTTGGCGAAGACAAGCTCCGAGCCGTCCGCCAGCGTAAATGAAAACTGGTCAGTGCTCTTTTTACGCGACCAGGTGATCTCTTCATATTTTCCGCCGCAGAAAAAGGCGCCTGTCCCGCTGCCTGTCACATCGACGTCGATCCTGCCCTCTGCGTCTCCGGAAATGACATTGATGGTAGTGTGCAGGATGAGTACATTCGCGACTGAAATCTTGGACTGATCGTTTCCGTCGATATAAGCCGCCTTGTATTGACTGACGTCATACGTGCCGCTTTCGGCGGAGTATGTAAATGTTGTCGTCTTGGACGAAGAAAAATGCGCTGTTATGGTTTGTGCCGCAATGCTGCCGGCAGGCGCGGCGCTGTCGCTGAATGTCATGTTGCAGGCATATCCCGATGGATGCTCTAACGCTACATTATAAGTCGGTACGTGCTTCAGGATCAATTCATCCGTTGTGACAAGGCTGTGCACCGAGCCCATTGTTGCTTTTCTTGCCGGATCCCTGAAAAAGATGTCCTGCTTTCTTCCGTTCACGCCGTCCAGGTGGAATATATCCGTTGAGGCCAGCTTGCTGTAAGCGTCCGGGCTTCCCCCCGCGTGTATGTAAAGCGCATCATGGCCCAGGGCGATGTCAACGAAATATGGCCGCGCGCTTCGGATGCTGCCGATTTCACCGGCGCCTGTCACATCCTGGAAAACCGCCATCATCCGCGTAATGCCGCCTTCTACAAGGATTTCGTATATAATATCGGCTTTAGATATGCCAATCTGCGGCTGTGCTACTCTTATATTATTAATCATGATCGCAAAAGGCCGGTTATTGCTGATTTCTGTGTCCGCAGGCAGCCCTGTCAGCGGATTGACGGGTCCCGTATAGGCCGGCTCAACCGACGGGGACGGTGAAGGTTCTTCCGACGGGGACGGGGACGGACTGACCGAAGGCGATGGCGATGGCTGTGAAGCGAGATATTCATCAACAGCCTTGTCTTCTCCTTCATTGGCAATGACAATGGTGACAAAAGCAATGGCAAGAACAATGATAACCGCAATCACGGACAGAATAATCTTCAAAATATCACTCCCACAATTATAACGACACTCTTGTATGAATCGCCCATATTGTACTATAATCTAGGTAAATTGAAAAGCCATAAATTAAGGATGGTGTCCGTGATGGAAGAACGGTTTGGGTTCATACGTGACAAGCTTGATATAAAAATACTAATACTTTTTATTCTGCGCCGTTTACCGGAGCCTGTTACCTTTGAGACTCTCAGCGAGCTCACCTTATGCGACGAGGGCATCAGTTACTTCGACTTTGCCGAATGTGTCGCCGAGCTCGTTGCGACGGAGCACATCATTACGGACGGACATACATACGGCCTGTCGGAAAAAGGTACGAGAAACAGCGATATCACAGAAAACAGCCTTCCCTATTCCGTCCGCATCAAAGCAGAAAAAAATACCTCCGAACTCAGCTTCCGGCTCAACCGCAAGTCAATGATTTCCGCTTCCAGCTCAATCAGGCGCAAGGGCGGTTATACGGTTGAGCTGACGCTTTCAGACGGCATCAGCGAGATCATAGCTCTAAAGCTGTATGCCGTCAGTCAGGCGCAGGCGCAGGCCCTTGAAAACGGCTTTACAAAAAACGCCGAGTCCATATATAACAGAGTCATTCAGCTGATTCTGGAAACCTAAATAAGCATTAAAGAAGCCGCATGCTGTTCATGCGGCTTCTTTAATGCTTGTTTAAGCTCTCGGGTGCGCCTTGTTGTAGACATCCTTGAGCTGTTTTTTTACGAGCTGGGTGTATACTTGTGTGGACGAGATATCGGCATGTCCGAGCATTTCCTGCAGGGATCTCAGATCGGCGCCGTTTTCAAGGAGGTGCGCCGCAAACGAATGCCGGAGCGTGTGGGGTGTAATTTCCTTGTCTATATGCGCCTTTTCCTGATAATGCTTGATAATTTTCCAGAAGCCCTGGCGTGACATCCTCTCGCCGCTCATATTGACAAAGAGCGCCGTTTCCGACGGGTGCGCCAGCATCTGATGTCGCACCAGATTGATATAATCACCGATGGCCTTAATTGCAGCCGGATACAGGGGGATCATGCGCTCCTTGTCGCTGCTGCGGCAGTATATCAAGCCTGTTGACAGGTTGACGTCGTCTATTTCGAGAGCGATAAGCTCGCTGACACGGATACCGGTGGCATACAAAAGCTCGAGCATCGCCTTATCGCGATAGCCTTTCATATCGTTGCATTCCGGCTGTTCAAGAAAAAGCTCTACCTCCCTGCTCGTCAGAATCTGAGGTAGTTTCTTCACAGTTTTTACAGTTTCAATATTTAACAGAGGATTGCTCTTGACCCTTGTTGTTATAATCAGGAATCCGTAGTAACATTTCAAGGACGCGACGGTGCGCGAAATCGTGGCGGGTGATTTGCCGTTTTTATTAAGCCATTCCAAATATCGCTCGACATCATTTTTGACGATATCCCTAATATTTGAGCTGATATTCTTCGTTCCGAGGTAAGAGATGAATTGATTGATATCTCGTATATATGAGGATATCGTATTATTTGACGCGTTCTTCTCCTCCGTCAAATATTGTTGAAACTCCTTTATATACGTAGTATCACGCATGTCATGTACCTCCTGTTAAATATGCGAAACGGCATTGCTGATCAGATAAGGCGCTAGGTATGTATCAATCAATGCCGATATAATCAGTACAATGAGACAAATACCGCAGTTTATGAAAAACCTGCTGTTGAACGGAGAAACCACATTCTTGAGGTTTTTTGAAAACACGAGTCTCAATAGGTACAGTGAAGCGGAGAATGCCGAGACGGATAAAATAAAAAAACATGGTATGGTAATCAGGGTGTTCACGCCAAACAAAGCCAGCGTCAGCAGTATCCCCTTGCTCCCAAGCAGCCTGATGATCGCCGCTGCTGAAAAGCTCAGGAAAAATCCGCGAACGGCCGATAACAGAGGGAGAATAAAGACCCCGATTACTGAAAAACCGAGAAAAAGAGCGGTCAGGTGATATTTAAAGTTGTTTGCCAATGAAGCCAACAGGCTGAGTTTCGGAGAAGTATCGTTTAAAAATATCGATAGATAACCGGTTATGTATTCATTCAGCTTCGTGCCGTCATCGATGAAACCGGCTGCCACCGTCCCTGCAATACACCCGCATAAAAAAAGCGCACCGCATGCCAGCAATCCAAGATAGTTCTTTTTCGTACTATTAAAGGATAAAAACAATAATCTTCTGTTCAACTCAATCACCCCATATATACTTATGGGACATGACTTAAAAAGATGATTATTTTCTGTAAGGTAACTGCTGACATCATTTAATATATTACATTCAACTGAAAGAATCAATCATTACGTTTTGATTTTCTCATTTTTGTTAATTATGTTCATTTATTATGTCTATTATATTATGTTAACCTTGTATTTGTAATTTTTTGCAAACTGATAAGAACTCTTAGGAACTACATGTGGTGTATCGACAGCCTCGAGGCACAACATATCGAATGCGGTCGCAAATTATGTTAACATAACGGCCGCAGTCCCCGGATGTGAGAAACTGACAAAAAGATGCTTCACAGCTTTTCCAGCTGCAGCTATCACGTATACTTACGTTTTTTCCTCCTCGCATTGAAAAAGCCGCCGACAACACCGCCAAAAATAAACGCGATAAATAATGCCGGCGTCAGCTTCCCGAGCAGCTCCGCGCTATCGGAAAATGCCGCGCCTATAAGCGTTAACAGAAACATCAAGGCGCCGACGCTCAGGCTGACCGTCATGGCCTTCCCTTTCAACCTTTTAGCTGCGATCACGGCTCCGGTCAGGGAGCCGATGAACGCGGTGAATGCGGTTATATATACCATCAGGCTCTCGGGTAATTTTCCTGAAGCGATAAATGCCGCAAAAACGGCGAACAGAGCCAGGATAACGAGATAGCCTACGGCAGCGCCAATGACGACACTCACAGCAAAGCCATGTGAAATATTCTTTTTATCGTCGTTTTTTCGCATAATGGTACCCCCCATGCAAATAGTTTGTACCACATACTATTCGCACGGAGGGTATTACATGACCACTATTTTACGTTATTTCGCCGGTTCTTCAGTCGCTTTTCCCACTGTTGATATTGCCCATTTCGCCACCTGGACGCGCACCCTGTCTTCGCCTGTTTCAAATGTTACCGTCTCGTTATTGCAGGCCACGACCTTACCGATAATGCCTCCGATTGTCGTTACATCATCACCGACAGACAGCGATTCTCTCATTTCCTTAAGCTTTTTCTTCTTTTTGTTTTCCGGCCTGATCATGAACAGATAGAAAACGGCGACGAGCACAACGATCATGATCGCTGTCGTTCCGAAATTTCCTAATGGTGAGGCTTCAGTACCTGCTGCGGCAGCAGGAGCCGTTTCGAGTAGCATTCCGAAGTTAAACATCGTGAACCTCCATCAAATGTAATGGTTGCATTATACTTTCCGCTATCGGAAAAAGCAAGTACAAAAATGTAAACTATATCCTCCTGTCCAGCCTTTCCGAATACTCCGCTCTGAAGGCGTGAAAACAGCCGTTATCCAGCGCTTTTCGGATACGCGTCATGAGCGTATTATAGAAAAACAGATTGTGCATCACGGACAGCCTCAGTGCCAGCATTTCCCCGGCCTTGAACAGATGGCGCAGATACGCTCTGCTGTATCTCTGGCAGACCGGACATTGGCACTCCTCATCGATGCTTCCTGAGTCGTCGGCATATTTTTCGTTTTTGATATTGATGATGCCCGTCCAGGTGAAAAGATGCCCGTGCCTGCCGTTCCGTGCCGGCATGACACAATCGAAGAAATCAATGCCGCGGGCAGTGCCCTCGATAATATTACCCGGCGTCCCGACGCCCATCAGATACCGTGGTTTTTCCTTGGGCATATGCGCCTCGACAGCTTCAATAATATCGTACATCTCCGTCACAGTCTCTCCGACAGCGAGTCCCCCGATGGCATAGCCTGGCAGGTCGAGAGCCGCAATCTGTTTCATATGGCTGATTCTTAAGTCCGGATACACGGCGCCCTGGTTGATGCCAAACAGCACCTGTCCCGGGTTTACGGCATCCGGTGCCGCCTTCAGCGATGAAAGGGTGTCCCTGCACCTGACGAGCCATCGGTACGTCCTGGCGCAGGATTCCTCAACATACGCGCGCGGGGACGGTATTTTAACGCACTCGTCGAAAGCCATTGCGATATCCGACCCGAGATTTGCCTGAATGCACATACAATCCTCCGGCGACATGAATATCCGCCGGCCGTCCACATGGGAATTGAACGCGACACCCTCTTCGCTGATTTTCCTCAGACCTGCCAGTGAAAAGATTTGAAAGCCGCCGCTGTCCGTCAGGATGGGCCTGCCCCAATCCATAAACCGATGAAGGCCGCCCTGGCCGCGAATGAGCGCGTCTCCCGGGCGGATATGAAGATGATATGTGTTCGATAATTCAATCTGGCAGCCGAGTCGCTCTAGGTCCTCAGAGGAGAGCGCGCCTTTTATGGCCGCCTGCGTACCGACATTCATGAAAACCGGCGTCTGAACGACACCGTGCGCCGTCACAAATTCGCCGCGCCGGGCGTGACCTTCCTGTCTGATCAGTGTAAACATTCGATAACCTCTGTTGTTATAGTATAAGCATTGCGTCGCCGAAAGAAAAGAAGCGGTACTCCTCACGAATGGCCTCTTCATAAGCGCGGAGAACATTCTCTCTCCCTGCAAGGGCAGAAACGAGCATAATAAGCGTGCTTTCCGGCAGGTGGAAATT
>JAAYBH010000192.1 GCA_012718935.1 Clostridiales bacterium | reverse complement strand
CATAAACATACTGGCTGGAATAGACCTCGATGCCCACGTCGGGAAAAACGCGCCTGACCTCTTTGATGATCTGCTCCGACGACGGCGGCAGGAAGGTGCTCCAGAGTGTCTCCTGTTTCTCAACGTCGTAGATGCAGCCGCCGTTATAGGTGATGATCGGCGCGTTCGGCATCACCTGCTGCGAAAACTTCAGCGTCCCCATAACGGATCGTCCCGTGGCAAAGGTAAAAACGCCGCCCTTTTCCGTAAACCGCCGGACCGCTTCAACATTGCGTGCCGGTATTATTTTTTTGTCCGTTACAAGCGTGCCGTCCAAATCGGACACCAGCAGAATACTTTTTAACGTTAAATCCTTCATCTCTAACTCCATGCTTCTTATTTGACATCATTATACCACAGCCGGGTATTCTGTCATTCCATACTATTGGCTGATTTCAGTTCATGGCTGCCTGCGGATTTTTGGCATTTTTCATATTGCACTAGGTACATTCACCTTTTTGCTTTTCACATCATAAGCTATAGTGACGCGGTATTTGCCGTTGCGAGCATTGATGATCGGAGGCTTCATAATGTCAATAAACAGCCAATTCTCTTTCTTTCCGCCGCAACCGGATAATCCCGCCGATGAGGACAGATACGTTCTGCTGAAATACGCGCTCACACAGCTGGGCTGGGCTCAGGACATGCCGGAAATTCTGAAATCAATGGCGCCGCCCCCGCCGGTCACGGACATCGCGCCGTCCGGGAGCCTCAGGGGCGTCAGGGTCGGCATCCTCGGCGGTGGCCTGGCGGGGCTTTCCGCAGCTTACGAGCTGCGAAAAACAGGCTGCGATATCACTATCTTCGATGCGCTGACCGACCGGGTGGGCGGAAGGGTTTATACATATTATTGCGATAACAATCCCGAGCTGACCGGCGAATTCGGGCCGATGCGCATTCCCGTATCCCACGAGACGGTCTGGCATTATGTTAACCTGTTCGGCCTTCATACGATGCCCTTCATCCAATCCAATCCCTTTGCGTTTATCAATCTGAAGAACACACGCGTCCGGAATGACGACGACGGCAGAAACGTGACGAAATATATCTACCCAAAATATAACCTGACCGGCCGGGAACGGGCACAAAGCTGGAAAACGCTCTTGTCTGCCGGAACGGGCGACCGCCTGCTGAACGCTTCAACAAACGAGCGCCTTGAGATCATCGAGGTCCGTCAGCACTATTCGGCAAAAGCCCTGGAATGGATCAGCAGGTCGAATCTGCAAACAATGGAGGCAGCGGGACTCAGTCAGGCGGCTATTGATCTGACGACAAACTTCATGCCGCTGCTGGAAGGCAACAAGTATAACAGCTTTGTTGATTATATTGAAGAGGTTTACCCCGCCAGTGTCATCTACCTCTACGGGCTGCCGGGCGGCATGGCGCAGCTCCCGGCGGCGTTTTACCGGTCCTTCTTCAGCGAAAATCCGTATCAGCCGCCGGTGCGGGGCGACATCGGCACCGTCAGATATAACGCAGGGTGCCTCATTGATGGAGTTTACCTGAACGACGGCAGCAGACAGGTGACGCTCCGGTACCGGTACCTCCCGACCGGCGCGCGCGGGGTTGAGGCCTTTGATTACGTCGTCTGCGCCCTTCCGTTTTCAACACTCCGGAATATCGACATCAACCCCTTGTTCTCCGATATAAAAATGCGCGCCATCCGGGAGGTCAATTACACGCCGTCGCAGAAAACGATGCTGTGCTGCTCCGAACGCTTCTGGGAGCGCCAGGGCATCGTCGGCGGCGGGTCGTTTACCGACCTGCCCATCGCCTCTGTCTGGTATCCTTTTGACCATGCCGGGGGCATCACAAATCCGAACGATATTTCCGGCGATATCAGCAGGCTGAATAGCGATGCGCCGGGCGTTATCATCGGGTCATTCAACTTCGGGCAGGACACGACGCGCCTATTAAATCAAACTGAGAAGATGACCTTTGAGGAGGTTAAACGGGAGGTCTCCGCCGTCCACGGCCTGACGGACGGGTATCTTGACCGGATCGTCACGGATTTCAAGGCGGTCAACTGGAACGAGGAGCCCACCTTCCGGGGCGCCATCTGCTTCTTCGCCCCGGAACAGAAGCGCCTGTTCTCCTGGGGTATGGCGCAGCCTGAATACGGCGGCCGTATCTTTTTCGCCGGCGAGCACATCTCAAGCGTCCACCGCTGGATGCAGGGTGCGCTGCAGACAGGGATGCGGGCGGCCAATGATCTGGCCAGGACGGCGGGCGCATCCGAATAACAGGGTCATAATACCGGCAGAGCCCTAAAAGCTCTGCTCATTCTTCTTTGTGTGTTTACCCAAAACCGCACTTTAAACATTGGAAAAATATCTTTGTTCATTATACGGTGTCTGTGCTACAATTTAGATTAACAAGGACTGTTTAACGAAGCGGAAAGGGGTGCGCGGAATTTGCTCCGCGCGGTATGGTTATGATCGATTTCTTATATCCGCACCTTTTTGAGCCGATAAAGCTGGCGGGCACGCTGTTCAGAAACCGACTGTTCGCGTCGCCGACAGGTTATCAGGATATCAAAAATGACGGGCTCCTGACAGAGGGCGCGGCGGCCTATTACGAGCGGAAGGCCATGGGGGGCGTGGCGTCCGTCGCCACCTGCGAGGGCATCGTGGACGGCGAGCTGGGAAAGGGCGGCGATTACCACGTCTGTCTGGACAACCCATTTACGCTCCATTCACTGGCCCGTGTGGCCCATGCCATCCGGCGGCACGGCGCCGTGGCGTCCCAGGAGCTGCAGCACGCGGGGATGTATGCCAACCGGAACCTTTCCATCATGGGCGCCGCGTCGAAGGGCATCGCTTACGGCCCTGTGGAATACGAGCTTGACGGGCGAACCATCCTCCCGATGACGGAGGAGATCATAGAACGCACGATTGGCAAATTCGCCGACGCCGCGGCGTTTGCTAAACAGTGCGGCTTCGGCATGGTGACGGTCCACGCCGGCCACGGCTGGCTGCTGCACCAGTTCTTATCGCCCGCCCTCAACACGAGGACGGACAAATGGGGCGGCAAAAGCATCGAAAACCGCGCCCGTATCACGGTTGCCATCTGCGACGCCATCCGGAAAAGGGTCGGCCTCGATTTTCCGATCGAGATACGCATCAGCGGCTCGGAGTGTTACGAGGGCGGGTATGATATCGACGAGGGCATTGCCTTTTCAAGGCTGCTGGACGGTCATGTGGACCTGATCCACGTCTCCGCAGGCAGCCACGAGGTGGAGGAGGTTTTCGCTGTAACCCACCCGAGCATGTTCCTGCCGGATGGCTGCAATGTCAAATTTGCTGCGGAGATCAAGAAGCATGTCAAGACACCCGTGGCAACGGTAGGCGCCTTGGGCGACCCGGACCTGATGGAGGAGATTGTCGCCTCAGGTCAGGCGGATATTGTGGAAATGGCGCGGGCTCTGATTGCCGATCCCGACCTGCCGGTTAAAATCCGCACGGGACGCATCTCGGAAATCAGGAAATGCATGCGCTGCCTCGCCTGCTTCTCCAGCGAGCTGGACAACGGACAGGATTACTGCGCCATCAACCCTGAGGCCGGCCGCGACCTTGAGTTAAAATACGATATACCAATGGCGAAGGTTTCGAAGAAGGTGCTGATCGCTGGCGGCGGGATCGCCGGGATGCAGGCGGCCCTGACATTAAGCGAGCGCGGGCACGGCGTCATCCTCTGCGAAAAAAGCGGGCGGCTCGGCGGCACGCTCCGGTGCGAGGAAAAGGTACCCTTCAAGAAAAACCTCGGCTATTATCTTGACTCTCAGGCGAAGGCCATCGAAAAAGCAGACATCGACCTGCGTCTCAATACGGAGGTGACCCCGGAATACGCCGACAGCGTCAATGCCGATGTCATCATCTCGGCGATGGGCGCGCGGCCCGTCAAGCCGCGTATTGCTGGAATCGACGGCAAAAATGTCCTCGGAGCGGAAGAAGCCTACATAAATCCGGAAAAAACAGGCGGCACAGCCGCCATACTCGGCGGCGGGCTCGTCGGCATAGAGCTTGCCATCTATCTGGCGATGCTCGGCAAAAAGGTCACTGTCATTGAAATGCTGGACAAAATTTCGGACGGCGGCAACTTCCTCCATGTGCTGGGGCTCAAGACTGAGATAAAACGGCTTGGCATTGGGCTTCATCTCGGCACAAAGGCAAAGGAGATTACGGAGCAGGGCGTTTTGTGCGACACGGCCGGGGGTGATAGATTCTTCCCCGCCGATACCGTCATCTATGCCGTCGGCCAGAAAGCGCTCTCCGACGAAGCCTCCGCCCTTCGCTTTTGTGCGCCGGAGTTCTATCAAATCGGTGATTGTGTGACGCCCTTGAATATCATGAACGCCACCGGCACGGCATTTACGATTGCCAGGAATATTGGCAGGGTTTAACCTGCTGACCCGCATTGAAAACACAGGCGCTGTTTGAGTGTTTGCCTCAAACAGCGCCTTCTTCTGCAATAATCCGGTTTTGAGTTAGTTATCCTTTGAGCCGAGCTTGCTCAGGAAGATGGCCAGGACGATGATCGCGCCCTTGACGATGTACTGCGGGTAAGACGCGAGACCTGCCAGGTTCATGATGTTTGTGATGAGCGCCAGGATCAGTACGCCGACGACGGTAAACGCGACAGTCCCCTTGCCGCCCTCCAGGGCGACACCACCGATAACGCAGGCCGCGACAGTAGTCAGGGCGTAATCACTCGTGGTAGAAAACTGGGGCGAGCCGAGGGCGGTTCGGCCGGCGGCGATAACACCCGCGAAGGCGGCCAGGCCGCCGCTGATGATGTAGACAATAAACTT
>JAAYBH010000191.1 GCA_012718935.1 Clostridiales bacterium | reverse complement strand
CCGGGCAAGTTCGGCAAAGCCCTGATCCTGCAGGTTATCCCCGGCACCCAGGGTATATACGGCTTTGTTGTGGGCTTCCTCGCGCTCATGAATATGGGCGTGCTGGACGGGACGGCCGCTGGAATGTCGCTCACTGAGGGTTTCCGCTATTTCGTCGCGTGCCTGCCGATCGCTGTCGGCGGTCTGGTTTCGGCAATCTTCCAGGGACGCGTTGCCGTGGCGGCCATCAATATCCTCGCGAAAAAGCCCAACGACTGGGCAAAGGGCATGATCCTCGCCATCACCGTTGAGTTTTATGCAATTTTGTCGCTGCTTGTTTCCCTGTTTATTCTTCTTAACATCTGAGGGCGCACCCTTCGCTTCAAACAGCCCATAAAGGCAGGTAACGATATGAATGGTATCCAAAAAATCATTGACCGGATAGAAGCCGACGCAGCCGCCGAACGGGCGCAGATTGCAGCGGAAGCGGAAGCGCGCTGCGCTGCAATTGGAACGTCATACGCGAAAGCGGCGCAGGCTGAATATCAGAAAATTACTGCCGACGGCGAAAAGACGGCATCGCAGCGGCTGGAACGCCTGGCCGGAGCCGCGGCAACCGAAGCAAAAAAACAGATTCTGGCAGTAAAGCAGGAGATGGTGCAGGCGGCATTTGACCACGCCGCCCGGCTCCTGTCGGAGCTGCCGGACGACCAGTATATTCCGCTGTTGGCAGGGCTTGCATTTCGCGCATCCAGGACTGGTACCGAATTGCTCGCCTTTTCGGCACGGGACGCTTCCCGCGTGGGAGAAGCTGTGAAAGACGCGGCCAACGCGCTTCTGCGCGAAGCGGGAAAAACGGCAGACTTGAGGGTATCCCCCGACACCCGTCCTATCCGCGGCGGCGTCATCGTCATCAGCGGCAGCATTGAGACGAACTGCAGCATGGATTCTCTCGTCTCCATGCAGCGCAGCGTGCTTTCCGGCAAGGTTGCCGAGAAGCTTTTCAGCTGAACCGCTTTTCAACTCTATCGGCTTTTAAGGAGGCGGTCACTTGCCTAACACGAAGCTCCGTGATACGGATTTCTTATATATGACTTCGATGCTCCGGGCGCGGGAAATCAAAATGCTCTCGCCCGAAAAAATAAACCGCATGCTGGATACCGACAGCTATGAGGACGCTGTGAAGCTGGCCGAGGAGTGCGGTTACCGTGACATGTCCGGCATGAATGCTTTTGAGGTGGACAGCGCGCTCTCCGAACACCGTACCGCCCTGTTTCGCGAACTGGCGGCCAAGGATTATGCGCGCCCTGTCGTTGACCTCTTCAGGATGAAATACGACTATCACAATGTCAAGGTCCTGGTGAAGTCAATGGGCGCAAACGTTGACGCGACTCATATCCTCTCCGAATCCGGGCGCATTGATACCTCAAAGCTGACGGAGGCTTTCATCAGCGGCGAACGGGATGACCTTCCAGCCGCGGTCCGCGAGGCCATCCATGACGGTGTGTCCGTCTTATCCCGCACGAAGGATCCGCAGCTGTCCGACATCTCGATTGATCAGGTTTACTTTAACGAGCTGTCCTCCTTATCCCAAGAGCTTGGCAGCGCATTCATTGCCGGTTATATCCGGCTTCTGACGGATATCGCAAATCTGAAGACCTTTGTACGCTCTCAGAGGACGCAGCGCAGCGCCGACTTTATGCGGGCATCGATTCTTCCCGGCGGGAACGCGGGCGTGGTGTCGATTTTGAATGTCCCGGCTGCGGGTGAAGGCCTATCCGACGTCTTTCAGGCGCCGGAGCTCGGGTCAGCCGTCGATCTTGCGCCGGCGGCGCTGACCGGCGGCGCTCAAACACAGTTTGAACGCGCTTGTGACAACGCCTCCATGCTCTATCTCATCCAGAAACGATATATCGCTTTCGGGCCTGTCCCGGTTCTGACATATCTGACGAAGCTGGAATGGGAGATTACGACGCTGCGGATGATCCTGACAGGCAAGCTTGCCGGTATCGCACCGGAAATCATCAAAGAAAGGCTGCGTGACGGTTATGTATAAAATCGCAGTCATGGGCGGTGCGGACACGGTCCTCGGGTTTAAAGCCCTCGGTCTTGAAACGCATCCTGTCGGCAGCGCCGACGAGGCCAGGCGCGTCCTGCACAACCTGACGACGGAGTGTCAGGATGTGGCGATCATTTACATCGAAGAAACGCTCGCCGCCGGCCTGTCGGCTGAGATCGACAGGTT
>JAAYBH010000190.1 GCA_012718935.1 Clostridiales bacterium | reverse complement strand
GGACGACCGTCTCACGATTGACGATGAGCTGGCGCTCTTTTCCGGCGTCAAACACAAGAAGCTCAATCCCACAGGCAACGCCGACCTGCTGAAGCAGAGCGGCACGGGTTATGAGCGCGACGATTTTACCCATGAACAGAATCTTGTCATCCGTGGAAACGATAAAACCATTCTGTTATCCGGCTGCTCGCATTGCGGGATCGTCAATATCCTGGAGCATTTCAGGCGTCTGACCGGCCGTTACCCCGACACGGTTATCGGCGGGTTCCATTTGTACAACCCGGCGCGGGATGTATCCGAGAACCCTGAAATGGTCAGGGAAATCGCCGGATTCCTGCAGAAAACAAAAGCGCGGTTCCATACCTGCCACTGCACGGGGATCGAATCCTATCAGCGCCTGAAGGAGATTATGGGAGATCAGGTCAGTTACCTGTCGGGCGGGCAGACACTTCAGATTTAGCATAAAGGAGTCTCGTCGCCGTCATGAGCGGCTAGGGTAGCGTCGGCAAATCCCTTGTGACCTCCATGCTTGCCGTGACTACCAAGAGAATGGAGCATCTCACGGCCATCCTGGACGCGGACATCACTGGGCCGTCGATTCAGAAGGTATTCGGTCTGAGGGAAAATGATAAAAACGAAAAATAACAGGAGGAATCATCATGAAAATAGCGGTAGCAAGCGAGGGCAGAAGCGTCTCCCCCCATTTCGGGCATTGCGCCAATTTCAACATCTTTGACACGGAAAACGGCTGGATTACCGGCAGCGTGTCCCTGAGCAACGGGGATCGCGAACACGGCTGTGTCCCTGGTTTCCTGACGTCTTCGGGCGTCCGGCTCGTCATTGCCGGCGGTATCGGCGGCGGCGCCGTCGCCAATCTGAACAGCATCGGCATCGATGTGATCATGGGCGCGTCCGGCGACGCGAGGCAAGCCGTTGAAGCGTACCTCGCCGGAAACCTTAAATCCACCGGCGCGCTCTGTTCCGAGCACCAGCACGGGCATGAGCACGGGCACAACTGTCACGGCCATCATGACGGGCATCAATGCCATCACGGCAGCTGAAACACAAAACCAGTTGCAGTGCTCCCGCTTCTGTGCGATAATCGGTTAAAATAACTGCCGACAAGGAGATTTGCTATGCTGATTGCCGTGAGCGCCGGCGGCCGGGAGCTGCTGAGCGCCGTGAAAAAATTTGAGACATGCCGATGGCTCCTTTTTATTGAAACAGATCATATGGCGATCGACGCTGTCAGAAATGAAACAGGCGCCGAGGCGCTGGCGGAAATGGTCGTTCAGCGCGACTGCGAGGCTGTAATCACCGCGTCGTTGACTCCCGACATATTCAATATGATCGCCGACGCCTGCATTACCCGTTACAGCGGGAAAGGGCTGAGCGTCAAGGATGCCATTGCCCGTATGGACACCAACACGCTGGAATACATCCGCTATGCCGACAAGGACGACACCTGCCACGGCGACCACAGCGGCGGCGCCTGCAACTGCGGCGAGGACGACTGACGGCAGCTGAAGACATAAAGGGGCTGTCTCAAGTCAGTTCTTATACTTCATATCATCATGATCGACCGTGATGACGGCGTGATACGTGGGATCCAGCTCCGATATTCTCTCGGAGATAATCATGGCCAGCTCCTTGTCGCTCCACTCGAATTGATAGGGAACCACAACGTCAAATATCAGATTTGTATGGGTGATGCTCCAAACGGCGCGGAAATCATGGATGCCGATGCGCGGCGAAATCTGTTCGACGAGGCTTTCAACCCGGGCTTTCAGGTCATTCGTCTTTTCATCACCCGTGACGACGGGGTCAAGATGGATGACCAGATGGATGCCTTCCTTCAGAAAATCCCGCTCGATATTATCGATGATATCGTGGCTGTGCATAACGTCCTGCTCGGCGGGCACCTCGCAGTGCAGCGATGCGTGGCACTCGCTCTGCCCGTAATTATGAACCGACAGGTCGTGTATGCCGATAATCGTGTCGTAGCTCAAAACCTTCTGCCGGATGCGGTCTACAAGCTCCTTTTTCGGCGCGGCGCCAAGGAGCGGACTGATCGTCTCGAAGGTCAGCTTTATACCGCTGATGACGATGAACAGGCCGACGGCCGCGCCCATGTAGCCGTCCAGATTCATGCCGGTCAGCATCGTTACAACGGCGGCAAGCAGGACGGCGGCGGTGGCCAGCACATCGTTGCGGCTGTCCGACGACGCGGCCATCAGCGTCAGCGAATCGATCTTTTTACCGATCTTACGATAGAATAAACACTGCCATACCTTTATGGCGATTGACACCACTAAAACTATAAAAACATAAATATCATACTGTGTTTCCTGCGGCTCAATGATTTTCTGAACAGAACTCACGATCAGCTGATATCCGATAATAACGATAATAAACGAGACGATCAGTCCCGCGATGTATTCCATTCTTCCGTGCCCGAAGGGATGCCCGGAATCCGCCGGCTTGCCGGAGATCTTAAAGCCGACCAGCGTTACCAGCGAAGAGCCGGAGTCCGAGAGGTTATTAACGGCGTCCGCCGTAATGGCAATACTGCCCGACAATGTACCAATAATGATTTTCATTGTAAAGAGCACGAGGTTTGTGGCAATGCCGACGATACCGGCAAAATTCCCGTAACGCCGGCGGACAGACGGACTTGACGTGTTTTCAGGGTTTCTTATAAAAGCTCCGATCAGAAGATTCGTCATGTCGAATTGCTCCTTTAACAAAAAAATCACACCTATAGGACATATAACTGTCCCACAGGTGTGATTTTTACTCACAATCTGCTGCTTTCCAATGAAAGCCCGGCCCCACAGACTCTTAAGGTCCATCGCCTGCTCAGTTTGTACTGTCGTCACACAAGAAGTGTGCTGATATGCAGTGCAAAGAGATGGTGTTATTATACGGGACCGAACGTGTTGCTGTCAAGCAGAAAAGGTTACCTTTTCCAGATTTCGCCCGTATCAAGGTCCCATGTTTTGAAAAGGTCGTCATAGAACTGCGGACGCGGGAAATCATAGTCCATCTCCATGTGCAGCTGCCGGTAGCCGAAGCCCACATTGGAAAGAATGGTGAGCCCCTCAACGAGATCAGAGACCTTATCACCGGGAACGGACAGGATCATTTCATCCTCATCGGTGAGGCCGCGTTCATATTCGCCGGGATCCGGCACCGTGATCTTATATTTGCCGTCCTTGAGGAGCGGTATGGTGGAGTGGACGCAGGAATCGACGGAGTCGAACGCCGCGTGCAAAAGCTCGCCTGTCTTATACTTTATGGACATCAGCGCGCTGCGGAGCTGGGCGGGCTTTAAGTACACCAGAAGCATGTCGGGGATGAAGCTTGCAGTATCGAGGGGCGCCAGCGCCAGGCCGATATTGCTGCCCTCCTCCATGCGCGGATAGGACGATTTGAAAAACGCGCGGGCCTTGTCGGGATTCTCGATGAAGTTTGCCGTGATCGTCTTGTCATAATAATCGGCCCCCTCTTTAAACTCCACGAGTCCGAAGCCGATGAGCGGCCAGACGCACCAGTGGTCCTCCTTTAAAAGAACGAGGCTTTTCCTCTGCCGCCGCACCATCGCATAAGCCTGGCAGAGCGCCAGATGATAGCCGAGATCCCTTTTTGGGCGGAGTGCGCCCTCCGGAATGTCTGTTTCGGTTTTGATGAGCTTCAGGGCGATCGGCGCGTAACGGAGCAGCAGCAGCTTCTCGAGCTCAGCGCCAAGCTTGTTGTAGTCTGATATTTCCGGCATATTTACACATCCTTATCGGTTATGTTATTTCTCTTATCGCAGTCCCTGCAGTAGCCGTACATTTCAACGCGGTGACCCATAACGCGGAACGCGTCATCCGAGAGCTTCGGCTCGAATTCCGCCATCGGGCAGTTGTTGACGGCGACAATCTTGTGACAGTCGACACAGACGGCGTAATGGTGGTGAGCGTGCCTGTTGCGCTCATAATATGCCATATCGCCGTCAAGGACCGTCGTTTTAATCACCACGCCCTTTTCCGTAAACAGCTCAAGAATCCTGTAGACCGTCGAGAGCCAGACTGGTGTATCCCCATGCCCGACCCTTGCATGAATCTCCATGGCGGATAACGGAATATCGGCGTGCTCAAGGATATCCAGCACCGCCGCGCGCTGCTTTGTTCTCTTCATGCCGGAAGGCCATAAGGAATCGGTCATGACGCAACAACCCCTTGTTTTTTCGGTGTTTTCGCCTTCTTTATAATACTCTTGGCAATGATAACGAGCACGAGGACCGCGACGGAGACGAGCGCTGTAAAGCCGCCGGGAGCCACCCCCAGATAATAGGATAATACAAGACCGAGCATGATGTCAACAACGCTGAAAATGACAGAGAAAACAAGCGTCGTCTTAAACCCCCTCCCAAGCTGCAGGGCGGCTGCGACAGGCAGCGCGATCATCGAGCTGATCACAAGGACGCCGACAATCCGGAGCGTCACCGAAATCGCCGAGGCGACAAGAATGGAGAACACATAATTCAAAAGCCGCACTTTAACGCCGGCGATCCTGGCGGCTTCCTCATCGTAGGCGATATAGACAAGCTGATGATACAGGAGCAGGAGCGCCAGAACCGATATGACACTGAGAATGATCACCATGAGCGTGTCGAACCTGGTGACGGTCAGGATGCTGCCGAATAAAAATGAATCGGCGTTGGCATGGAGACGTCCGGAGCTGATGATCGTGATCGCCGTGCCGACACAAAGCGCCAACACAATGGAAAGGATGAGGTCGGTATTCTTCTTAAAGTAACTCCGTAAAAACTCAATGAGCGCACCGGCGAGGGAGGTGAAGACGAAAGCGCCCACCACGGGATTCTGCTCGAAGACAAGGCCGATCGTAATGCCGGCCAGGGATGCGTGGGACAGCGTGTCTCCAATCATGGAATAACGCCGGAGGACAAGAAAGATGCCGATACTGGGGCATAATACCGCAATGAACAGCGAAACGATGAACGCATTCTGCATAAAACTGTAGCTGAGCATCCTATCCCTCCTTCCCGTCAATGTCGCGGTATTCAATGCCGGTATATTCAGCGGCATACTGTTCGGGCGTGCACATATGTCCGTGGCCTCCGGCCAGGTGGTATATCAGCGTTGAGTTGGAGACAGCGGCCAGAAGGTTGTGCTCAACCGAAATAATGGTAATACCTTTCGACTTGTTCAGCTCTTTTATAATCCCGTAGATCTCCTTCTGGCTGCCGGCATCAACGCCTGTGGAAGGTTCGTCCAGTATGAGCAGCTCGGGATTTCCCATCAGGGCCCGGGCAATCAGTATTTTTTGGCTTTGCCCGCCGGACAGCGTTCCCATGAGCGCACCTGCATTATCCAGCAGGCCGACCTGATCAAGGCTTTCCTTTATGATCTCCCTGTCCTTCAGCTTCAGCAGATGCCTGTAAGAGTCCAGCATTTCATAGACGGTGATCGGAAACCCGGAATGTCCCGCCTCATACCTCTGAGGAACGTAACCGGGCCGTGAGGCGGCTGTCTCGATACTTCCGCCCGACGGTCTCAGGAGCTTCAATATCAGCTTGACAAGAGTGGATTTCCCGCTGCCGTTATCTCCGACGACGGAGACATATTCGCCTTTAGCCACGTGCAGTGAAAGGCCCTTCAAAATGTAAGGCGCGGCTCCTGTGTAGGAGAAATGCAGATTTTCGGCTCTGATCATCGCTTCCACCCGTTCAATTTCCTGTTGACAGATTATTCCTGACGCTGTTATGATCTATTATAGACGCAAATGCGAATCATTTGCAAGTAGTTTTTTGAGGAGTCGGTATTCATATGGTCAGGAAAATCATCGCGCTTCTGCTGGGAACAGCCGTCACGCTGGCTGCGGCGGGCTGCGGCAGCCGTCAGAACGGCGCTGCGGACGGTAAGGTCACTATTTCCGTTTCTTTCAACGCACTTTATGAGCTTTCCGCCGCCGTCGGCGGCGATAAGGTCGCCATTTCCGTTATTATACCCGACGGTACAGAACCCCATGACTTTGAGCCCAGAGCGCGGGACCTGGCGATGCTTAAGGACGCGGACATCTTTGTTGTAAACGGGCTCGGCATGGAAGACTGGGCGGACGACGCTGTCAAGGCCGCCGGGAATACGGATATTCGTGTTGTGGACGCGTCCTCCGGCGTGGAAGCGATCAGCATCGAAGAGCATGAGGAAGTCCAAACCGGCGTGCACGAAGGCGAAAATGAGGCAGAACACGAGCACGGCGCGTATGATCCGCATATCTGGCTGAGCCCCCTGTGCGCCGTGACAATGGCCGGTAATATCAGGGACGCGCTTGTTCATACAGACCCAGCCAACAGTGCGTACTATGACGCCAATTATAAATCATTCACCGACGCGCTTGAAACGCTTCATGCGCAATACGCCGAAAAACTCAAGAATGCTGATAACAAGAGCTTCGTCACGGGGCACGCGGCCTTTGCCTATCTCTGCCGGGATTTTGGGCTCGTGCAGAACAGTGTCGAGGATGTTTTCGCCGAGGGAGAGCCCGGCGCGCAGCAGCTGGCCGCGCTCGTCGGCTACTGCCGCGAAAATCACATCACGACCATCTTTACCGAAGCCCTCGTCAGCGCCGCCGTGTCTGAGACACTGGCACGTGAAGTCGGCGCCTCTGTCAAACCCATATATACGATGGCCAGCGCTGAAAACGGGAAATCGTATCTGGATCGGATGGAGGAGAACTTAAGCGTCATTTATGAGAGCCTGAAATAGGCCTGATGTGGCCATATTCCTTTATTGTCTTACCCAGCCGCTTCAAGCCGTCGGCGATACGGTCCTCGGGCATGTTGGAGTAGTTGAGGCGCATGGTGTTCTCGTGACCGCCGTTTGGGAAGAAGGAGCCGCCGGGGACGAAGGCGACCTTGCGCTCGAGGCTCTTGACGAGGAGCTCCCGCGCATCGATATCCGCCGGCAGCTCTGCCCAGGCGAAGAGGCCGCCCTGGGGCCGCGTAAACGTGACGCTGTCCGGGAATTCCTTTTCTATTGCCGATACCATGACATCGCGGCGTCTTTTATAGACGGCGCGTATTTTTTTGATATGCTGTTCCAGATCGCAGAGCTCAAGCCATTTCATGATCTCACGCTGGGACAGGGTGTTGCACTGGAGGTCCGCTCCCTGCTTGACGAGGACATATTTTTTAATAGCCTCCTTGTCGCCGGCGATCCAGCCGATCCTGTAGCCGGGGCAGAAAATTTTGGAGAAGGTGCCGAGGAGGAACACGTTGCCGTTGCGGTCAAAGGACTTCACTGACGGAATGCGCTCCCCCTCAAAGC
>JAAYBH010000189.1 GCA_012718935.1 Clostridiales bacterium | reverse complement strand
GGTTGACGGCTGATAACGAGATGCGGGAATTCAAAGAGACACTATGTAAAACAGTGCATGCCTCCATGTACTTTGTCATTCCGATGACAGCGGGACTCGCATCGCTCTCCTACCCAGTCGTCAACCTGATTTACGGCGGCGGACAGCTTGACGCCGGCTCCGTTTCGGTCACCTCGGACGCACTGCGGTACGTGAGCCTTGGCATGATCGGATTCGCGCTCCAGACGGTTTTGAGCAGGGCTTATTTTGCGCGCCAGGACGGCAAAACGCCGCTTATCGCAGGCATTGCTTCCATAGCCGTCAACATTATCCTTTGTATTCTGCTGACGGACACGCTTGGCGTCACGGGCCTGGCGGTTTCATCCGCCGCCGCTGTAACGGTCAACGCCGTCATCCTGATCCCTCCTCTGGAGAAGGCCGGCGCAGGTTTTATCAACAAGGCATTTATCCTTGATATAGTCAAGATGGCCGTTTCCGCTGCCGTCATGACGATGGTCGTCCTTTTGCTGGTGGGGGCGCTGGGAAGCATCGGTCAGGGGATGGCGGCACGGGCGATGATTGCCTTTGTGCCGGCCGTGGCCGGGTGCGCCGTCTATTTCGCGCTGACATCAGTATTCCGCGTCAGTGAAGCCAAAGCGGCCGCCGGTATCATAAGGCGCCGCCTTACAGGACGGCGCGCGTAACCATTACTTGATATGGGGTGAGACAGCACATGCATCGAATTCTTGAAGCGAGCCTTTTGTTCCGCGGGCTGACCGCTTTTTTTGGCTGGATCGGAGCAAAGTGGCACGGGAGCCGGATTGTCAACTGGTTTTTAACGCCTGGACGCGGCCGCGACAAGTATGAGCTGAGTCTTCTTTACCGGCTGGGGCGGTCGCTGCACAATGCTTTGGCTTTTATTTTTGACAAACTCCGGCTCGCGAAGCTTTTTGAGGGGAGTATATTCAAGCAGGCGTATTTCTGGTGCCTAATCCCCGCCGTGCTGGCGCCGCTCCTGGACCAGACGATGGTCCTCCTCTGTCTCGCCGCTGTCGGCTTCTTCTCGGTGGCAGTGCGTTACGGCTGTGAAAGGGACCGGCGTCTCTATATGTCGCCCGTCAATAAATATATCGTTCTGTTCTCCGCCGTTTATATGCTAGCCACGATCACCTCGGTCACCCCGTCGGGCAGCGTTTTCACAGGCTTGTTAACTGTCCTGGTAACGCTGTTTGCCATCATCTTTGACAACGCAGTGACGACAAAACGCCAGACCGACCTGGCCATCCGCCTGTTCGTCCTCGCGGGCACGCTTGTCTCCCTGTATGGGATTTACCAGTATTTCTATTATAATCCCGGAAGCGCCGGCACCTGGATCGACAGCGATAAGTTTTCGGATATCACAACAAGGGTTTACGCCACGCTGGGCAACCCGAACGTTCTGGGTGAGTATCTTCTGCTCATTACCCCATTTTCCTTCGCCTGCGTCCTGACGGCGAAAACATGGCCGAAAAGGCTGCTGTTTCTCGCCTTCACCGCCGTCATGCTGCTGTGCATGCTGTTTACGTCCTCCCGTGGCGGCTGGCTTGGCCTCCTCTTTGCCGCTGCCGTCTTTGCCATCATGCTGGACGCGCGGCTGCTGCTCGTTGGCCTTGTCGGCCTCGCTGCTCTCTATTTTGTCCTCCCCGATTGGGTCATTACGCGTTTTACCAGCATCGGGGACTTTACCGACAGCTCCACCTCTTACCGTGTCTATATCTGGCTGGGAACAATCGCCATGCTGAAGAATTACTGGCTCTCCGGTATCGGTCCAGGCATCACTGCTTTTAATACTGTTTATCCAGCGTACAGCTATAATACGATCGCCGCCCCCCACGCGCACAATCTCTTTCTGCAGCTCACATGCGACGCCGGCATCGTCGGCCTGCTGCTGTTTCTTATGATCATCTTCAGTTATTACAGAATGACATTCGGGGCTTTTTCAAAGGAAAAGGACAAACAGACGCGCATATATCTCATTGCAGCGATCTCCGCCGTCAGCGGTTTTCTCCTGCAGGGACTGACCGACTACTCCTTTTACAACCACCGCGTCACGCTGTTTTTCTGGGTCGTCATCGCGCTCGGCTCGATCCTCGCCCGCCGGTCGAAAATGGAGGACGGTACGATATGGTTAAAGTCTTGAACGTCATCTGTGACTCGAATATCGGGGGCGCGGGCCGGGTCCTTCTCAATTATCTGAAATATTATGACAAATCAGTATTTGACGTGAGCGTCTGCCTGCCCGGGGGAAGCCTTCTGGCGCAGCCACTCAGAGAGGCGGGCGCTGTTGTTTATGAACGCCCTATGTGCGCGGACAAGTCTTTTGATCTTAAAGACATCAGGGTCATTCAGGCGCTTATTAAGGAAACTAGCCCCGATATCGTGCATACCCACGGCTCCCTGTCGGGCCGGATCGCCGCCAGGCGATGCGGAAAACTCGTTATCTACACCCGGCATTCCGTCTTTCCGCCTGGCCGCTTTTTACGGTCCGGACCTGGAAGGCTTCTTAATAAAATCGTGAGCGAGCATTATGCCGACAGGATCATCGCTGTCAGCAGCGCCGCTAAGGAAAACCTGACGGATACAGGAATCAGCGGCGGGCTGATTGACGTTGTCATGAATGGGGTTGCGCCCATGACACGCGCCGATGAAGCGGCCTGCGCGGCACTCCGGCAGCAGTTCGGCATTCATGCCGGGGATTTTGTGTGCGGTATACCGGCCAGGATTGAACCGTACAAAGGCCATATAATCATTCTGGAAGCCGTCAGGGCATTAAGGGACGAGG
>JAAYBH010000188.1 GCA_012718935.1 Clostridiales bacterium | reverse complement strand
TCCGCCCGGAGCGCTTCCTCCACGGCCGCACAGCCTGCTGAAACACAGCCGGTGCCGCCGCATATGTAAGCCAGGTATTTGTACCTGCCCAGCTTCTCCCGGTAATCCTGTTTGATCTTTCGAAGGTCCTCCATCGTTTTGATCATCATTTATCACCTCAGTCCGTATAGGCGTTCAGGATGGCGTCAAGCTTCTGGGGCGTCACCTGCTTATAGACCTTGCCGTCGATCATCATGGCAGGCGCCAGCCCGCAGGCGCCGATGCAGCGCGCCACCTCAAATGTGAATCTGCCGTCCTCCGAGGTCTCGCCGATCTCAAGATTCAGCTTATCCTGCAGGCCTTCGATGATTTTTTTGCCTCCTCTCACGTAACAGGCTGTGCCCAGGCAGACCCTGATTGTATGTTTGCCCCGGGGTTTCGTGGAAAAGAAGGAATAGAAACTGACGACACCCGTGACCTCCGACAGGGGCTTGCCCAGGGCACCAGCGATGATTTCCTGAAGCTCCATCGGCAGATACCCGTACATTTCCTGCGCCGCATGAAGGATTTGTATCAGGCTGCCTTCCGTGTCCCTGTAAAGGTCGACGAGGTTTGCGATCTCGGAGAATTTCCGACGGTCTTCCGTACACTTGCATTGGGCCGTTTGTGCGTTCATTCTCAGACCTCCCTTATAATCACCTGTTTGATTGCGCCGTCTGTGGCTGATATAAGCATATCAGGCAAATGTGATAGAAAAATTATGGTTCGGGCCGCGGGCGATTTTTTTATTGCTTCCGGAAGCACCCGGCCATGCAGACGTCGCCGGCCCTTAACATTTTCAACATAAATGCGGATGGCGGGGAAAAGCGTCGTCACCCGCGAAATATTTCATATTGCGATTTTACTCTGTATGGCTTATGATAAGAAAAACACAGAGTACTATGATTATCTCTGAAAAAAGGAGCTGTATAGCCATGGCGGATGAAAACACTTTTATCATGTTGAAACCGGATTGCATGAAACGGGGCCTCGTCGGTGAAATTATCACCAGAATCGAGCGGAAGGGCTACAGAATCATCGACGCCAAAATGATGAAGCTGTCCGCCGCGTTTCTGTATGAGCATTACGCGCATCTTGCCGATCAGCCGTTCTTCCCGCTTATCCTGCAGCACATGCTGTCAGGTCCTGTGTTCGGTATGATCGTCCGGGGTGAGAACGCGGTCCTCGGTATGCGCCTCCTGGTAGGCGCGACGAAATTTGAAGACGCGCAGCCGGGATCAATCCGCGGCGATTACGCCCTGAGCACTATAAACAACCTGATCCACTGCTCCCACACCGTGGAGATCGGCGAGCAGGAAATTAAGAGGTTTTTCAGCACGGCGACCGCATAAACATAACGGACACCAAAAGAGCAGTGTATCGAACGATGCACTGCTCTTTTTATGCGGGCAGAAATAATTGAGGGAACATGGCGCGTCACGCAGCACATGAACTTACGCCGTAGGGCGCGGCTTCCGAGACGCGCCGCGGACCGCCGACCTCGGCGGCCCGTTGGCCGTCTTGAGCGGCTTGGCGCGGCACAAGGCGGGCGACTGATAGTCGCCCCTACATAATAAATTGAACTGGAATTCAATTATTACGGAAAGCAGGAGAACCGTCCCCTTGCTTTACGAATCCCAAAACGCGTCCAGTACGGCTTTCAGGGTCTCTTCGTCACGGATGGGGCGGCAGTGGTGCCAGTGGGCGGGGAAAAGGCTCAGGTAATCGCGGCGGGAGAAGCGCTCGTCGATGAGGAGGACGGCGCCGGTGTCGGTTTCGGAGCGGATGACGCGGCCGGCGGCCTGGAGGACCTTGTTCATGCCGGGGTACATGTAGGCATACTCGAAGCCCATGCCGTTTTTCTCATTGAAGTAGTCCTTGATGATGCTCAGCCGGGCACTCAGCTGGGGCAGGCCGACGCTGACGATCACCGAGCCGATGAGGCGGCTGCCCTTTAAGTCAATACCCTCCGAGAAGATACCGCCGAGGACGCAGAAGGCCACGAAGGTCTCCTCCGGCTCGTCGATGAAGGCGGATAAAAACTGCTCCCGCTCCTCCTCGGACATGGACGCTTCCTGCGCCACGGCGCGGATATGGGGGAAGGCTCCGGTGAAATGCGTGAAGACGTCCCGCATGTATTTGTAGGAGGGGAAGTAGACGATGTAGTTGCCCGTTTTACCCGCTGTAAACGACGCAATAAGACGGGCAATTTTGCCGGCGCTCCGCTCCCTGTTTTTATACGTCGTCGATATCCTGTCGGCGGCCATCAGGCAGAGGTTTTCCGTGTCGAAGGGAGAGCCGAGGGCCAGCAGCTCGTCGTCCCGGCTGCCGCCCAGGATATCGCGGAAATATGGGAGCGGCGTCAGGGTGGCGGAGTAGAGGACGGCGCTGCCGCCGC
>JAAYBH010000187.1 GCA_012718935.1 Clostridiales bacterium | reverse complement strand
CGGAAGGATTACCCTCATGAGTAACACGCAGCCGGAAGCGGCAAAGCCGGGAGTAAAGCGAAAAATACTGAAGCTTGTTCTGTTTGTGGTGATAAATATCGGTATTGTGGCCTATATTGCCGTCAAGGAATTCGGCCCCGAAGCCCGCGGTGTTCAAAGCATTACCAAGCTGGACATCAACATGGCATACCTCATATTCGCGGTCGCCTGCTTTGGTGCAGCCGCGCTGATGGAGACATTGAAATACCGGACCATGATGATAGCGGCGGCAGACCGCACCGACCTGCGCGGTGCTTACGAGTGCGCCATACTGGGTAAATATTACGACAATATCACGCCGTTTGGCTCGGGCGGGCAGCCCTTCCAGATTTACTATCTCAAAAAGATGGGTCTTCCCAACGGCGCCTGCGCCGCGCTGCCCATCGCCGGGTTTCTGGTTTTGCAGGCAGCCTTTGTGCTCGTGGCTTTAGTGGTGTTCATTTTCAACGGCAGCGTCGCTGAAAATGTTGCCGCCATAAGGATCAGTGCCTATATTGGCCTGGCCTTTTACCTGTTTATGCCGTTTTGCATCATTCTGCTGACCATTATTCCAAAAGCCTTTGGCGGCGCGGTCCGGGCCTGCGTCAAGTTGCTTTACAAAATACGCATCGTCAAGGATTATGACGTTACCGTAGACAAAATATTCGGCTCGCTGGGCGAATACCGCGAGAGCCTAAAAATTCTGTGGAAAAGCCCCCGCCTGCTGATTAAACTCATCATTTGTTCGGTTATTTACCAGGTCGCCATCCTGTCCATCCCCTTCTTTGTTCTGCGCGCCTTCGGCGGCGCACACAGCTGGTGGATGATTTTTTCGCTGATGACCTTCATCTACTCCGCGATCGCCATTATCCCAACGCCCGGTAACTCCGGCGAGGCGGAGGGTTCCTTTTATGCCGTGTTTTCCACCCTGACCAGCGGTTATCTGTTCTGGGGGGTGGTCATATGGAGAGTGCTGTGCTATTACAGCTGGTTGGCGGCGGGGCTCGTCATTATTGCCGGTAACGCCATGAGTGGCAGAAAGCCCCGGGATAAACGGCAGATACCCAGATAGTTCTATTTTCGGTTAATGGAGGTATTCTTATGGCGCAATACGGCTCGGAAGTCTATCATAACTACGATCAGCCCCATCAATTTGCAAAAAAAGGCGCCACAGGAGCAAAGACAATTACCGAGGCCCAGAGAAAAGTTCAGGTTATCCGCGAAACGGACGTCATTGTGGTGGGCGGAGGGCCGGGCGGCATCGCGGCGGCGGTGTCGGCGGCGAGAGCCGGCGCGAAGACGATCCTTCTTGAGAGATACGGCCACCTCGGCGGCATGTCCACCGGAGGTCTTGTCAATATTATCCCGAACCTGGGCGATATCTACGGCACGCAGCATATCGGCGGGTTCTGCCAGGAGGTCATCGACAGACTGGCGGCGCGCAGCGCGGCGTGCTTCCCCGATAAGCGTTTCTGGGGTAAGAGCGAAGCCGCTGTCGTCGATACATACCTTAAAGCGAACATGATGCATTTCTATATCCGGAAAAACAAGGAGGGCAAATATGTCGTCCTTTACACGGCGGTCATCGACCCCGAGGTCGCCAAGGATGAGATGAACACGATAGTCCTGGAAGCCGGCGCGGAGCTGCTCCTGCACACCTGGGTTACCGCGCCCATTATGGACGGCAACAGGGTCAAGGGCGTTATTGTGGAGAGCAAGTCCGGGCGGCAGGCGCTTCTGGGGAAGGTCGTGATCGACTCCAGCGGCGACGGGGATCTTCTGCCGGCGACGGGTACCGAAACCGTCGACTATATGATCCCCGGCTCCAGAATCGCCCAGTTCGGCTTTGTCTACTGGATATCCAACGTCGATCTTAAAAAGTACGATGACTTTATGACCTCCGAGCCCGACAAATATAAAGAAGTGACCCAGGAAATCCAGAGGCTGGGCGGCTCGCCCTTCTTCTCCAGGGGCCTGCTGGACCATCAGGAAGGCGTCGTCTGGGTTCACCGTCTGATCGGTTCCCTGCATCAGACCGATATCGAAGAGATGACCCATATCGATGTGACGACGCGGAAACAATCCGTCCGGAACTGGGAGCTGCTGAGAGATTACATGCCGGGCTTTGAAAAGAGCTACATCATGCTCTCGTCGCCGCAGCTGGGGACGTCGGGAGGCCGACGGATTGTCGGCGAATATTACCTCACCGGGAAGGACATGGACACCGATACGCCCTTTGACGACACGATCGCCGTTTTCGCCGATAACGACCGCGGTGAAAAGTCGCTTCTCTATCCCAAAACCTACGTCCCTTACCGGGCCCTGGTTCCGAAGGAAACGGAAGGCCTGCTTGTAGCCTGCCGCGCTTTTTCCGCCGATCACGACTTCAGCGAGTTTTTCAATCTCATCCCCCACTGCATGTGCTTCGGCCAGGCCGCCGGCGCCGCGGCCGCCCTTGCCGTTAAAGACGGCGTCGACGTCAGAAACGTTAACTTTGCCGCGCTTCGAAGCGAGCTTATAAAACACGGTGCCATCCTGCCTTGAGCTGCCATCCCCGAATCCGACCCGCCTCTTCCATGAGGCGGGTCGTTCCATTCCTATCATCTTCCGGCGCCAATGCAGTATCGGTTCATTACGGGAAATAAATAATGCAAATGAGTTTCACCAATAAAATCGTCGCGTAAAACGTCATAGTAAACAGCGAGGAGGGAAACGCTTATGAATCTTTTTCAGGACTCGGGTCTTGCGGCGCTGCTTGATGGCGACAAAACGGCGTTTGACAGGGTATATCAGGAATATAAGGTCCCGGTATTCACCGTCATTTACCGCATCACCCAGGATTGGATGCTTTCAGAGGATGTCATGCACGACATCTTTGTCAAGCTTTATAGGGCGCCGCCCCCGACTCGTATCGCCAATCCTCGCGCCTGGATTTTCCAGATGGCGCGCAATCTGGCAATCGACAGCGTGAGGAAAAAAAAGGCGTCCGCCTTGCCTGAAGATATGGCGGATCACAGTGCCCCGATGGAGGAATCGGTCATTGACAGAACGGATATAGGGACAGCTCTGAGCCGTTTGAAGCAGGAGGAACGCGAGCTCGTCACCCTCCATGTCAATGCCGGCCTGAAGTTCAGGGAAATCGCTGAAATTACGAAAACACCTCTCGGTACCGTCTTGTGGAAGTACCGGAAGGCAATCGGCGCACTTCGGGATTATTTGAATGGAGGCTAAATAGGTTATCATGAAGAAGATTGTTTTTTTGCTGCTGTTGGTGTTTTGCCTGACAGCTTCCGTACCGGCGATGGCCGCCGAAACGGAGTATTCCCTGCTTCCCGACACCGGCCCCGAGCCTGTCGCCGCGCTGGACGGCGGCCTTACGCCTGAAAATGCGGGCGCGGCTGACCGGCCCGCCGTCGGCGACGTTCTGTCCGACTGGGAGGCAAACGGCTATCCCGACGACATCGGCGGCGTATTTTATGATCAGGAAACCGGCTTAACAACTATCCTGCTGGTCAGACCGAGTGCTGAACGGGAAAATGAATTGAAAGCGCTTATCCCGGGCGCCGCGCTGCTCCCCTGCGTCTATTCATATAACGAGTTGCTGTCCGTCCAGAAAGCCGTTTCCGAAGAAATGGCGTCTCAGCCCGACGGGAAAGCGGCGATTCATTCGGCCGGTATCGGTTATACGGCAACGGACGGCAAGGTAACGGGCTTCGGAGAGAGCGGCAAGGAATTCCGCGTTGTCGTCACTGTCGATGAAAGCGTTTATACTGAAACGGCAAACAGGCTGAAGCGGCTTTACGGAGATAAGGTTTATGTGGAAACCGGCACAGCGCTCGTCCCCGTCACCGACAGCCTTGCGCCGGCGGCGCCGGCAGGAATGGGAACGCACTGGCAGTTCGCGCTGCTGGCGATGGTTTTGCTCGGCGCGCTCGCCGCAGCTTTTATGCTGAGTCACCGCCGGCACAGCCGCGTCATGCAGACGACGAACGGCGATACCGTCACGGCGGCGGGACGGATGACCAGAAAGCAGGTTGAAGCTGCCGTTAAGGAAGCCGCGACCTCGCCCGGCGACGGTGTTTTCGAGCGTATCCGGAAGGAACTATAAGCGCCGGCTGCCTGGGACGTGGGCGGCTTGCATATCTCAGGACATACGAACCGCCTATGTCTCTTTTCCCAGCTTTCTGATGCCGAAGTAAAACCAAACGCCCGTCAATATGAAGGAGAGGGCATCGGCAAAGGGCGCGGCATGCAGCAGGCCGTTTATACCCCAGATTCTCGAAAAGATAAGCACGGCTGGGATCAGGAAAATAATCTGCCTCGTCAGGGTCAGAAACATGGCGGTCTTATAGCGGCCGATGGCCTGGAAGAAATTCGAAGCAACCACCTGAAATCCGACGACAGGCAGGAACATCATCCAGGTCAGTATGGCATTTTTTCCGAAATCCAGAAGCGCCGGTTCCCTGTTAAACAAGGAAACCATCTGCACCGGAAATATTCTCACGAGCAAATATCCGAGCGTCACAATAACGGTGGCGCTTATGATCGCCAGCTTGACTGTTTCTTTGATCCGGCTGTATTTCTTCGCGCCGAAATTAAAACTGATGATGGGCTGCGCGCCCTGATTGATCCCGATAACGGGCATGACCAGAAACATTTGCAGGCTGTTGATGATCCCCATTGCCGAAATAGCGATATCTCCGCCGTATGCGATCAGGCTCCTGTTCAGCACCACGTTAAGGACGCTGTTGGCAAGCTGCATCAAGGCACCCGGGAGGCCAAATGAGGCGATTCTGGCGACAATGGAAAGCTTCAGCTTCATATAGCTGAGTCTCAGCTTGTTTCGGCTGCGTTTGCCGATCAAGTAAAGAACAACCCAGGTGCAGGAGAAAGCCTGGGACAGGATGGTTGCCAGCG
>JAAYBH010000186.1 GCA_012718935.1 Clostridiales bacterium | reverse complement strand
TCGAGGAGTTGACGATAGTGCCGTATTCAACCGGCCTTTTATGTAGGTTTGCCTCCTTGATCCAGCTCCCGTCCAGCGTCAGCATGTCAAAGCCCTCGTCCGGCAGGTCCACCGTCATGCTTAAAAAGCGCCGAATCGTCAGCGGCGCCGCGCTCCCGTTTGTCAGAACGGCGCGCCGGGTAATGACGTTCGTTTTACCGAAAACGGAATAGAAGAGGGTGAGCCGGACATCGCAGGTGGTGTCCCTCATGTCGACAACAAGCGTCCCGTCCGCCCCGTATGACGACGGCAGCGTGTCCATCCCGATGCTGCCGCTTTCAATCCGGTGCCCGTCATACACGAAATCACTCACAAAGGTCCCGTCCGGCATCTTCAGCTCCGTCGGGCTCTGCCGGTAGTCCCCCCGCCCGTTGTCCGACCACTCCAGATACATATCGTTCAGGCAATAGGTGTCGTCAGACGCATCATACAGCACACTGCTCCCCATCATGATCGCCCGCTTCTGCGCCAATACCTCCGCCTTTTCCCAAACAGGCAGCCTGCCGCCGTAATACACATGCTCCAGATGCCCGAACCCCGTCACACGGAACATATAGGTTGTAGTATCCGTATCCAGCCGGAAGACATTGTCGTTGAAGGTAATCAATATAAGACCTCCGGAATTCTTCTAATCATGATATTCCTGCCCCTTGACATAGGCTTCATAAAGCTCCTCCGTTACACCGCCGGCGCGGAGGACGTCGCGGTAGAATTCACCCGACTTCTTCACGGTGCGCTTTTGCGTCTCGTAATCCACATGGACGAGGCCGAACCGGGCGCTCTCGCCCTCGGCCCACTCAAAGTTGTCGCAGAAGCACCAGTGGTAATACCGTTCCACGGGCAGCCCGGAGCCGCACAGGGCTTTCAGGTGCTCGTAAATATACCGGCAACGGAACGCATCCGTATTGTCGCAGGTGCCGTTTTCCGTGATGTAAATCGGGCGCTGAATCACGCCGTAATGCGCTCGAAGGCAGCGGAGCATTCCCTCGGGGTAAATTTCCCAGCCCAGGTCGTTGAGCGGCGCGCCCTTGCGCGTCCCGGCGCTGAAGCCCGAGACGATCGTGCGGGTGTAATAGTTCACGGCGATGAAATCGACGTACTCTCCGCGTTTTGTTGTCGCAGGCGCTCTGAGAGGCCATTTGAAAATGCCCCGGCAGAGAGCGGGGGTGACGACGCCCTGGAAAAGGCGCTCCATCAGCCGCGTGCCGGTGCGGTGGAACGGATTCATCGGACTCTTTGGGTCAAAGGCGCGCATGTGGTGGGCGAAGCTCACGCGGGTATCGTCAAACCCCATCTCCCGCCGTATATGATGTATCAGCCCATACGCCCGGATATGGCAGACAGCCATATTCGCCATCACCGTCATCGCCCGCCCCATGGACTTTTCTCCCGGCGGCCATTCGCCGAAATAGTAGGACTCCGTGGCGTAGACATTGGGCTCGTTGATGGTGATATACTCCGACACCAGGTCCCCGAAGGACCGCACGGCGAGTGCGACGAAATCAAGGAATATCTCTATGTTTTCTGCCTTTGTAAAGCCGCCCATGTCTTCAAACCACATGGGATTTGTGAAGTGGTGGATTGTCAGCAGGGGGGAAATGCCCAGCTCGCGCAGATGTTGAAGCTCCTCGCGGTAGCGCGCGACAGCCGCCTGATCTGCCATATCTCGGGTTGGACATATTCTCGCCCATTCGATACCCAGGCGGTAGTGCCTGAGGCCCATCCCGGCCATAAGGCCGGCGTCCCCCTTCCAGCGGTTCCAGTGGTCCGTTGCCCGGGCCGGGTCGGAGCCGTCCTTGATCCTCCCGCGGCGGTACCAGTCATTCCAGCTGTGGCCTAAATCGCCGCCCTCAATCTGGGTCGCAGCGGCGGCCACCCCCAGGGACATGTTTTCCAATGTGAAGATCATAGATGAACACCCTGTCTATAATAACGAATTTATGCACGTAAATGTCCGTTTTTTTAACATTATATCACAGCTATTTCCGTTTTGCACAGAAAAAACCCGGTAGAGGATTATTTGACACGTGCCTGCGACTTCGGTAAAATAAACACAAACAATAAATGACAGGAGACGGTTTATTATGGCTGATCTCGCCGGAAAAAACGGGCTCAGAGAGAGCTTCAGGGTTGTGGGAAAGCGCAATCTCCCAGGCAGGCTGTCCTATGCCCTTGCCTCGGGCGTTGCCAGGTACGGTATCGACTATGTGCTGCCCGGTATGCTCCACGCCAAATTTCTGCGCAGCCCCTACGCCAACGCGAAAGTGATCAGCGTCGACACGGCGAAAGCCGGAGCCCTCCCCGGTGTCGTGGATATCCTCACGTGGGAGGACGACGATATCAAAAGCCTTAAAAGCTTCGGTGAGCATATGGGCGCGCCCCGGCCATGGCTGGACAATATCGCCGACCAGGAGGGGGCCGAGGTGGCCGTCATCATCGTGGCAGAGAGTGAGGACATCTGCGAGGAAGCCCTCCGCCGGCTGGATGTTCAGTGGGAGGTTCTGCCCCATGTGGTGGACCTGCTGGAGGGCCGGGAAGAGGACGCCTTTGTGATCCGCCCCCAGGACCGGTCGACGCCCACCTTCGGGCCGCCCAGGCAGGGAGGACCGGAAAACCCGCCGAAGAAAGGGAATGTCGCCTATTCCAACACCGTTCAGGGCGACATCGAGGCCGGGTATAAAAAGGCCGACCACGTGCTGGAATATGACCTGTACCTGCCCGCTTTCGCCGCGCACCTGCCCAACCCCTCCGGCTCCGTGGCGTGGTGGTCCGACGATTTTTATTACGGCGAGGGTAAGACCCTGCACATTGAGGGCGCCGTCCGCGAGCGGTACGCCATCGCCGCCATGTACGGCATGCCGCTGGAAAAAACGGTCCAGGAGGGCCTTTTCATGGGCGGCAAGTACTGCGACTGGGGCCTTCGGAAGTCCCAGGAGATCACGCCGCTTCTTGCTAAACGGACAGGCCGGCCTGTCCGGTGCGTGAACACCCGCGAGGAGACCTTTGATTTTCTCATGAACGAGCGCTATATGCACATGACGGTGGGCTTTACAGACGAAGGGCTCATCACCGTCATCGACGATTTTTCCATCGCCGACGCCGGCGTCTGGGGCAGCTCCAGCTTCGGCCATGTGGGCGACCTGATGCAGGGCCCCTATAAAACCTTCAAATGCCAGAACATCCGGCAGCACATGGAGATAGTGGACTCCAACCGCGGGATGATGTACGTCAGCGGGCAGCACTGCCCCTTCAACTGGGATTCCGGCTCCATGGCCGTCTATCTCATCGCCGAAAAGCTCGGGAAAGACCCCATCGACATCGCGCGGCTGAACCTTCACGGCCCCACGTCGCAAAGCGACATGAATCCCGTACCCAGCTTTGAGCGCTGCATCTCAGCCCAGCGCAAGCTGATGGACTGGAGCTGGCACCGCGCCGGCGCAAGAAAGCTCCCGGACGGCCGGCTTCACGGCATGAGCTTTCGCTACCAGATGAGCCCGCGCCACTCCGGCATGCGCTATAACGCCAAGCTGGAGCTGCGGGACGGCGTCGTCCACATGCCCACCCAGGGGCCGCTCTTCGGCGTTTTTGCCGCCGAATGCAACGCCATGGTGGTGGCCGAGGAGCTGGGCCTTGAATACGAGGATATCAGCATCGACTTCGACTACCGGGAGAAGTTCACCCCCGTCGGCGGCGGCTCGGACGGCACCACAGCCTCCGCCTGGGTCATGAAGGAGTGCGCCAACATCCTCAAACAGCGCATCCTGGAAGCCGCCGTTGACTACGCGGAGAATCCGCCGCCGCCCGGCGGCTTCGGGCCGCCGCC
>JAAYBH010000185.1 GCA_012718935.1 Clostridiales bacterium | reverse complement strand
TTCTGGTCAATAGCGTATGCAGGCTTGGGGCATATCATACTGGATAAGTATTTTCGCGGTTTTATTATGATGGCCGGAGAGATTTACCTTAATTTAGTATCACACCTTAATCTTGCTATCTACTATACTCTTACAAGACAATACGCATTGGCCAAAGAAGTCGTGAATACCAATGCATTACTGCTGTATATAGGGGTTTATTGCTTTTCGATTATGGATTGTTATAGGGAAACAGTTTCTGTTAATAACATTTTTAGGATTGCTGACAGAGAAAACGCGAAGATTAAATGTTTCGCAATGACTTCCGACGGGTATTCGATATTACAGAAAAGCTCGCCATATGTTTCTATTATATTATCGGCTATTATTCCGGGTGCAGGCTGCCATTCGCAAGAAGAAGGATCAAGGAATCGCATGTAAACCTCATGCTGTTGTTATTGTACAATGCCTACCGGAGCAAGTCGAGAAAGTTAAGTCTATCTTGTGGACAAACGCTGCAATTGGTGTCAGGAGCTCGGGATAGTAGTAATGCTAGATTGTATGGCGGTTCGAATCCACCCTCTCCGCTTGAAAAATGCCGATTTGTCAAAGACAAATCGGCATTTTTCAATAAAATCCGCCCTGCTGCCGGGTCAGTATTTACCCAAAAATGCGCGCGGCAGAGGCCATGTTGTCAATGATGGGTACATCAAAAGGACAGCGGCTCTCGCAGTTTCCGCAGGCGATACAGGCTCCGCCGCCATAGGCCATATCTGCGTAATGAGAACGGATGGAAGGCGGAATATGCTCCTCATCCAGACGAGCGATATCGAGATATTTGTTTACAGCGGCAATGTCAATTTTAGCGGGACAGGGCTGGCAGTGGCTGCAATACACGCAGTTCCCCCGGAAATCGTTGCGCAGGGTACCTAAAACAGATGTATAGTCACGCTCGCTGTCGCTCATGTCAAGATAGCGCACAGCGTCCAGTACTTCCTCACGGGTTTTGCAGCCAAGCATCACGCTCGCTACAGCCGGACGTGTCAGAGCATAATGAATGCATTGTGCAACAGTCATGGGTTGTTGAAAGGGCGTATGCTCAGCCGAAATCAGCTTACCAGCTCCCAGCGTTTTCATTACTGTTATGCCGACTCCGTTTTGCTCACAGAGCTTGTATAGGGCGGCACGTTTGGGATCAATTCCCCGAAAAGCTGCCGGATTGAGTCCCTGATGCAGCTCATTGAGCACATACGCTTCAACAGGATAAAGATCAAATGCCATATTGATGCTGAAAAGAAGTGTTTCAGGCAGTCCTGTTTCGATAACGCGCATAGCCGTTTCGGGATTATGTGAGCTAAAACCGATATGTCCGATGTCGCCTTGCCTCTTTAAGCGTTGTACATAATCAGCAAAGCCTGTTTCGAATACGCCTTTGTAATCCTCCTCGGAATCAATAAAAAACATCATGCCAAAGTCAATATAACCACCGAATATGCGCAGCAAATTCTCAAGATATCGTTGGACCACCGGCATTTCGCGGCTAATATCGTACTGCTGACGAACATCCGTAGAGCCGATATGACCTTGAATCATAACGTTTTTTCGCTGATTGCCAAGCGCCTTTGCAATATTCTCCCGTATTTCACTACCCGGCATAAACACATCAAACAGGTTTATTCCCTGTTCCAGTGCTGCTTTAATGGTCTCGTTGACTTGTTCGTAAGGCTTTCCGTCCAAATTCTCACAACCAAGGCCAATGATGCTGCTCTGCCGTCCGGTTTTTCCGACTTCCCTGTAATCCATATACTTCACCGATCCTTTAGCTATTGATGTTTAGTCCTTTAATTGTACACGCTTCGGCAAAAATTTTCCATATATAATAAAAGCGGTTCCTAGCCGAGGCAGCCGCAGGATCCTGTTTTCATGTTAATTATTGTTTCCTCAACAAATTATGGTATATTGATTGTAAGCGTGATATGCTGCACAGTTCAGCAATATGATTCCATATCGAGGTGCTAGGAGAATAATGAACATAAAAATCAACAGGACAGTAGCTTTTTTCATTGCGCTGACGCTGGTGCTGCTTCTTTGCGCCTGCGGCGGAGCCGGCGACAACAAGCAGCAGAATTCTCCCGATGCGGCGCCGGCAGGCAGTACGGACGGCGGCGGGCAGCAGGAACCTCCTATAACAACCGCGTCGGACAGCCCGGACGCGGGCAATGGCGATACTGATGACGGCGGTGCTGGAATTGATACGCCCCCGCAGGTTGAAACATCCGCCGAGGCGCCGCCAACGGATTCCGGCGGCGGCGAAGAGACAACGGTTGCGGACGGCATTGTCTCACTGGCGCAGTCTCTTATCGGCGCGGCGTATGAATGGGGGGCAGCAGGTCCGGATACTTTTGATAATTCAGGTTTTGTATATTACTGCTTCAGGGAGAACGGGGTTAACCTGCCGAGGAAAACAAGTGAGATGTTTCTGTCGGGAATGGCGGTGGAGCAGGAAGACCTTCTGCCCGGGGATCTTGTGTTTTTTACGTATAATGAGGACAGAAGCGCTTCTTATGTCGGGATATTTATGGGCGGCGGGCAGTTCATTGCCGAAAATAACGAAGACAGACCTGTCAGCATCCATGATATGACGCTCGATTACTATAAAAAAATATACGTCGGCGCGAGGCGATATTTTTAAGCCTCGTGCCAGCTCAGCTTCCGATCTTATACAGCTTCGCCAAACCGCCCTCGGAGGTCTCCCGATAGCTGCTGCAGATATCCCTTCCCGGTTTTCGCCAGCGAGCCGTACAGGATGACTTTGAATTTGTCGGCGCCGGGATTTTCGGCTTTGAATATGCGCGCGGCTTTTTCCGGCCCCATGGTATGTGAGCTGGATGGGCCGCAGCCGATCCTGTAAAGCTCTGTCAGCGATTTCACGGCATTCCGCCTTTCTTTCATTGGAGATGGTTTTAGTGTTTCGCTTTGCCAATGATTATCAAGCCGGTGCAAAACATGTTGTAATAAAGCCCGGATTTCGTTATAATTTCCTGTAAAAGATTCTCTTTCAATTCTTGAATAGCGGAGTAGCTGCAGAAGGGGTTATCGGCG
>JAAYBH010000184.1 GCA_012718935.1 Clostridiales bacterium | reverse complement strand
TGATGAAAAACACGCCTGAGGGCGCGAATAACACTCGATTCATCATCAATTAACAGAATATTTGCCTCCGTCTGCATCGTCACACCTCGCTGGATTTGTTTAGACAATAATCACGCTTTATCCGCCATAATATATATCGTCTTTTTCTTGATTTTATTAAGGCAGCCGCGAAGACACCGTTTCACAGCCTCGAATTTCCGCGACGACAGTCTATGGACGCAAGATGAAATAAGAGGGCGCCTGAATTCTAAATGCAAGGCTCTATGCCATACTATTTAAGAGACATATCGTCTCCGAGGTGCTTGAATGGTCGCCGACATTTACTTGCGGAAATCAAGGATGGAAGAAGACGCAGATTTGGATGAAACTCTGCGCCGTCATAAGGACACGCTTTACGGTCTCGCGGATGCCAGGGACATCAATGTCGGCGAGGTGTTCAAGGAGGTCGTGAGCGGTGAGTCCATATATGCCCGTCCGGAAATGACCCGGCTTCTCGATAAGGTTCGCGGCGGCTGTGTCAAAGCAGTCTTGTGCATGGATATCGACCGGCTTGGCCGCGGCGACATGGAAGACCAGGGTGTCATCTTAAAAACATTCCGCGATAACGAGACGCTTATCATCACACCGGACCATGTATATGACCTTAACGATGAGAGCGACGAACAAAACGCCGAATTCAGGGCATTCTTCGCCCGCTTTGAATATCGGCAGATAACGAAGCGCCTGCAGCGAGGCAAGCAGAAGGCAATACAGGAGGGGTGTTATCTCTCCAACGCACCGTTCGGTTACATCAACGTCGTCACAAATAAGAAACCAACTTTGACAATCAACGAGGCGGAGGCTAAATACGTCCGCCTGATTTTTCGCTGGTACTGCGAAGGATATGGATGCTCCGCGATTGCGAACATGCTCATGGCGCTTGGCGTCAGGCCGCATCGTTCAAGCAGATGGAATCGGAACTCCGTGCTGAAAATAATAAAAAACCCTGTATATATCGGTAAAATCGTCTGGAATCAGAAGACGCATATACGTAAAGGGAAACGGAAGAACGAAAAGCATATTACCATTAATAATCCGCCCGAAAAATGGACGGTCGTCACCGGGCTGCATGAGCCGATCATTTCAACCGAGCTGTTCGAGGAGGCGCAGGAAACAGCCAGATCCCGCTATACCCCCCCCTCCAATGACGGAACTGTAAAGAGTCCGCTGGCCGGACTCATTCGCTGTGGGCGGTGCGGCTATAATATGCAGCGCATGGCGTCAAACAATTACGGCATCCCATATCTGATGTGCGGCACGCCGTCCTGCTGCTCAAGCGTGCAGTACCATTTTGTAGAGCTTGCGATAGTGAAATTGATAGAAGACAAGCTGCGGGAGATACAGGCGGGAACGCCTGTCCTTGATAGTGCTCCATATGCCGAAATTTGCCAAACCATTAAAAGTGAGATCACAAAAGCACTGAACCAGGTAGAACGGCTTCATGATTTGCTGGAATCCGGCGAATATGATATCGTTACATACCGCGAACGCATGAAAAAGCTTTCCGGCCGTCTCGATGAGTTAAGAGAACATGAAAACAAAGCTCTTGATGAAATTGCGAGAGTTAAAGGGTTCGAGGATTCGGCATTTGAGGAAAACCGCTTTAATGCATTGGAGGTATACGAGGCTCTTGATGCGCAGGGCAGAAACCAAATACTGAAATCGTTGTTAGACCATATCGACTACTATAAAACCAAAAAGTCAAAGCCTGCTGAGTTCAGGCTTGCCGTTCATTATAAGCCGCTTTGATATAAAAGGGTTTGCTTGTAAATGGCATACACAAAGGGTTCTATCCTGCACATTGTATAGATAAAGACTGCATCGAAGATTTGCGTCTTTATCCGACCAGGGAATCCCAATGCTACATAGAAAACGCCGTCAGCGTTCGCGCCAAATCCGCCAAACTCTTATATGTTACGATAGATGTTGAAGAAATCACCTTCAACAGAGGATATTACACGGTGTCCCTCAGATACTTTTACAAGATAAAGGGCGAGGCCTTTTCACTTGTCAACAGGCCTGCCGAAATATCCGGACTTGCAATTTTTGATAAAAACGTCATGCTCTTCGGCAGCGAAGGAAGCGCCAAGGTCTTCACCTCCGCCGTCGCCGCCAGCGATCTCACCTCATCCACGCTCGCCTCCTCGAACCTGCCGATCGGCGTCGTTGAGGCAGTTGATCCGATTATCCTCGGCATGAAGCTTGTCGATGTCTGCGATCACCACCACAGGGGGGACAGCTGTGTTTACGAAATCCCGGGCTATATCTCGGAGTGCTTCCCCTGCGAGCTCCTGTTTGACAAGACGGACCGCCGTGTCCTGGTGACCCTCGGCCAGTTCTCCATCGTCAAGCTGGAGCGCAACACGCAGCTTTTAATCCCGTCCTACGACTACTGCCTGCCCGACAAGGAGTGCATCGGCGCCGGTGAGGACGATCCCTGCAAGCTCTTCTCCCGCATCCACTTCCCTGTCGACGAGTTCTTCCCGCCCGACACGCTGGAATGCCCAGAAGGCTACCGCGATACAAAAACAAACGCCAATTAACAGATTCATTACATATGGCTCCACGCCAAAGCTGAAACGTCCGCCTTCTGGCGGACGTTTCAGCTTGAAAGGCCCGCCGGTTGGCGGGCAACATATCGTCACCCCCGTCGGAGACGGGGGTGACACAAATAACATTTGTTTAGTCTGTCACATAGGGCAGGAGCGCGATCTGACGGGCGCGCTTAATGGCGATCATCAGCTGGCGCTGGTGCTGGGCGCAGACACCGGTCGTCCTGCGGGGCAGAATCTTGCTCCGTTCGGAAATAAAGCGGCGAATCCTCGCTGTGTCTTTATAATCGATGCTCTGAGCCTTGTCGACACAGAACTGACATACTTTTCTGCGTTTGCGGCCGTGACCTCTGTTGTCTCTGCCTTCTCTATCGTTTGCCAAGGTTATTACCTCCTTTAACAGTGAAAATTGAAAAATGAATAATGAACAGTGAACAATCAGAAAGGGAGATCGCCGTCGTCGTCTTCGAGCTCCGCGAAATCAGAGCCCTGTACAGGCGTTTGATATCCTCCGGGCAGATCACTCTTCTGCTGGGAGAAATTATAGCCGGTGTCGCCTTCCCTGCTTTTCTTGCTCTCGGTAAAATAGACGTTTTCGGCGATAACCTCCGCCGACCGGCGCTTGTTGCCTTCCTTGTCCGTCCAATCACGGATCTGAAGGCGGCCGATGACGGCAGCCATCTGCCCCTTGACGAAATACTTCGACACAAACTCCGCCGTATTCCGCCAGGCGACGATATCAATAAAATCGGTCTGCCTTTCTCCGCTGTCCTTTGAAGTATAGCCTCTGTCCACCGCCAAGGTGAACGATGAGACGGCCGTGCCTCCCTGCGTGTGCCGGAGCTCCGGATCCCTGGTCAGCCTGCCCATAAGAACGACTTGATTCATGACAATCCTCCTATTCGCCGATAACGGTGATGAGTGAACGCATAATTCCGTCCGTGATCTTCAGAACACGGTCAAGCTCAGCGGGAAACTCAGGAGTGGATTGGAATTTCGCCAGGACGTAATATCCCTCGGGTTTGTCATTGATCAGATAAGCCAGCCTGCGCTTGCCCATCTCTTCGAGCTCTAAAAGCGTACCGTTTGCCTCGATAAGAGCCTTGAATTTCTCCACAAGCGCGGAAATATCCTCTTCTCCCTTATCAAGGTCAATGATGTACATCAGCTCGTACTTTTCAGTTGTTTTCGCCATCATTTGCACCTCCTTCTGGTCTAATGGCCCCCGGTCACGCCGGGAGCAAGGATGCGAGCCCGCAGCCTGCGAACTCGTTTGCGCAATATTCAATTGCGCTAAAGCCTGCATTTTTACAGACTAAATTATTATACATGAAAAACGAGGGATGTCAAGGAAAAGGGCGTATTTCGTATGTTTTTCCGCACGATTTTTTGTATCCTTCCGCAGCCGATTCCATAATATAACATTTTCCTGTAGATTTCAACAGTTTTTTTAATGACTTATTTCATCTAATATGATACTGCGTCTTTATGCAACGAAAACAGCGCCGGGGGTTTGTCCCGGCGCTGTGCTTGTTTGGACGACGCGGCAAGAGCAGAGCTCTAGCCCTACAAAAGGCTTGCCATTATGCCTTGAGCTTCCTGACGGCTTCGGTGAGGGCGGGGATGACTTGCTTGGCGTTGCCGATGATGCCGTAGTCGGAGACGTCGAAGATGGGGGCGTCGCCGTCGCGGTTGATGGCGACGACACAGCCGGAGCCTGTCATACCGGCCAGGTGCTGGATCGCGCCGGAAATGCCGACAGCGATATACAGTTTGGGCGTGACGGTTTTGCCCGTCTGGCCGACCTGCGCCACCTGGGAGATCCAGTTGGCGTCGACAGCCGCGCGGGACGCGC
>JAAYBH010000183.1 GCA_012718935.1 Clostridiales bacterium | reverse complement strand
CTGGATCAATCTGGCCTTCCCGTATTTTTCAGGAAACCCCCTGTGCTATATCGGTTATCTCATCATCAGCACCGTCCAGCTCGGCGCGACCGTCGATTACGCCATTCTGCTGACAACCCATTACACCTACAACCGCAAAACCATGACAAAAAAGGAAGCGCTCCGGGCGACAATGCGGGAGTCCTTCAGCTCGATTCTCATATCGGGTTCCATTTTATCGCTGTCCGGCTTCACGCTCCGGTTCACCTCATCGAATCAGATTGTCTCCGATCTGGGGCTGCTTCTGGGCCGCGGCACGATCCTGTCGATGCTGCTCGTCGTATTCTTCCTTCCGGCCCTGCTGACCCTTTTGGACCGGCTGATCATAAAAACCACCCTTCGCGCCGATTTTCTCAAGGAGTGAAGCTTGAAAGAAAAATCTTTCAAACCGGAAAGGAAGGTTCCTTATTATGAAAAAAATACCTAAAATCTTTGCCATGGCGGTGACGGCTACCGCCGTCCTGTTGTTTGTACTGCTGCCCGGCTCAGCTTTCAGCCAGACCGCGGCGCCGACCGAGCCCGCCGCCAGCAGCCCCGGCAGCAGAGCTGCCGCCGCGTCCGCCTCCAGGGAGGAAGTCGTCTACGCCAATCTGTCGCCGGACGGCGGAGTGAAAGAGGTTTATGTCGTCTCCGTCCTGCATAACGGCGACGCGGGAACGGTTAACGACTACGGCGATTACGCCGCCGTTAAAAACCTGACGGATACCGCCCACGTCACGCTGCAGGGCGATCAGGTCACCGCCGATGTCCCCAAGGGCGACTTCTATTATCAAGGCACCCTCCTTCGCCCCGAGCTGCCCTGGAGCATTGATGTTTCCTTCACACTGGACGGTGCTGAGCTGACGCCTGATGAGCTGGCCGGAAAAAGTGGCCATGTGGCGATCAACATCAGGACCATTCAAAACCCGAACACCGACCCCTTGTTTTTTGACAATTACCTGCTTCAGATATCCGTCACTCTCGACACCTCCAAATGCGCGAATATCACCGCCCCCGGCGGACTCGTCGCCAACGCGGGCATCAACAAGCTCGTGACCTATACCGTCATGCCGGGCAAGGCGGGTGATATGACCGTTGAAACAGACGCGGCTGATTTTTCAATGAACGGCATCGAGCTCTCCGCAGTCCCACTGTCCATGCGGCTTGACCCGCCGGACACAAGCGCCATGAAGGCGGACCTTCAAAAGCTCACCGACGCTGTTGCCGAATTAAACGACGGCCTCGCGCAGCTGGAAAACGGTTCTCTCGAGCTGAAAAACGGCGCCGGGGACCTCAGCGGCGGCTCGTCCTCCTTTGCCGCCGGCCTCAGGGACCTCACCGGCAGCGCTGCCGGCCTCTACGGCGGCTCCGCGCAGATAAAGGAGGCCCTGAACACCATCGCCGGCTCCATGAACGGCGCCCCGGGCGGCAGCCTTGACCTGTCCGGTCTGATGCGTCTGCCAGACGGGCTGCTGCAGCTGGCCGCAGGCCTCGACGGCGTATCCTCGGGCCTTATGGAGCTGAACGCGGGCTTTACCGCCTCCTACGCCCCTTTGAAGGCGGCGCTCCTCGAGATCCCCGGCACCGCCATATCCGATGCGGAATGGGCCCGGCTCTATCAGAATAATCCCGGTGATAAAGACCTCCTGGATCAGCTGGCCGCCTATTACGCGTCCGCCGTCAAGACAAAGGCCGTCTTCGAAAACGTCCAGCCCCTGTTCGATACGATGGAGTCGTCCCTCAACCAGCTGTCCGCTTCCGCCGGCCAGATTTCAGGCGCTCTCAAGGAGACCGCCGCGCAGATAAAAGCCGCTCTCGAGGGCAGCGAGGCGTTTGCCCAGCTCAGCCAGCTGTCTTCAGGCCTGGTGGCCCTCTCTGAGCAGTACGGTGAATTCCACGAGGGCCTCATGCTGTTCACCGGCGGCGTCTCCGAGCTCAACAAAAACTACGGGTCTCTGAACGCCGGCCTCTCCGGCCTCCGTGACGGCGCCGCCGAATTATCCGGCGGGCTCGGCAAAGCCGCCGACGGCGTATCGGAACTCCATGACGGCGTCAGCGACCTGCCCCAGAAAACCGACGAGGAAATTCAAAAGCTTCTCGACGAATACGACAAATCCGACATAAAGCCCGTCTCCTTCGCCTCCCCCAAAAACATCAACACCACGGCCGTCCAGTTCGTCATGAAAACCGACAAAATCGAGCTGCCGGAAGCACCGGAAACCATACAGGAAGCAGCCCCGTCAAAAACAATCCTGGACAGATTCCTGGATTTGTTCAGGTGAATCCGCGCGGGAAAAGGTTCTGCCGGACCGGTTTGTCACGTCCATTATACCGCTGGAAGCGTTACGAGTTAATCCTCCGTCCACCCGCTCACACCCCCCGTCCACCCTCTCCGGGCGGCGGGCCGGCGCGAGTATGACAAAAACCATAATACAGCAAAGGGCGGGGCGCTGAAAATCAGCGCCCCGCTTCTATAATCCGCCCAAACGCACCTGTCATCCCCGCGCTCCCTTGTCATTCCCTCGCAGGCGGGAATCCGCGCGCCCCACATGATGCCCCTTCCCGGAAGTCTTGCTCCGAGATAGCACCGCTGCCGAGGAATCTTACTTTCGTAGTGGTATATGAGATTCCTCGCTGCGCTCGGAATGATGTTAAAACAGGACTTGTTTGCAACACGCGAGGTATCGGAGAATGATCGCCCCGTGGGCTATCGTATCATAAACATTAAGTGAAGTTCAATCTGCCCCCTGTAGCTTCTCCATGTGCTCATTTTGCGAAGATGATTAATTAGCGTCATTTTATTTTGTTTTTTTATAACGAATAAAATAAACGATAGCTGCGGCGAATGATACCAGCACAGTTGCGCCTTGTAATATAACTAACATGTCTGATAATCCGT
>JAAYBH010000028.1 GCA_012718935.1 Clostridiales bacterium | reverse complement strand
GTCGTCGGGATCGTCATCGGTATTGTGTTTGGCTGCATAAACGGCGCGATTGTCGCGTGGCTCAGAATGCCGCCGTTCATTGTGACCCTTGCTATGGCGACCATAGTACGAGGGATCGCCTATGTCATAACGTACGGCTCTCCGATTCGCCTGCCTGTAGACCCGGTATTACATAAAGGCGGACACGCATTATTCTATTTCGGTCAGAACGGGGATCCTTTGCTGGGCGTTCCATACATCGCATGGATTGTGATTGCCTTTATCCTATTCTTTTGGTTTTTGATGAAGTTTACGACCTACGGGCGTATACTCACCGCGACGGGCAGCAACACGGATGCGGCACGCCTCGCAGGCATTAACGTTAAAAAATACATTTTTTCTGCTTACGCAATCAGCGGTTTTCTTGCGGGTGTTGCGGGTGTACTGATTACTGCGCGCGCGGGCATCGCTACGCCAAGTGTTGGCAGCGGGTTCGAGCTGAACGCAATTGCAGCGGTTGTAATCGGCGGTGCGTCGCTTTCGGGCGGCAAAGGCACGATAGGCAAAACCGTTGTCGGCGTTTTTATCATAGCCATGATCAGCAATATCATGACGCTTACGGGCGTGCCTCCCTACCCGCAGCAAATCATTGAGGGCATCATCATTTTAGTAGCAGTCCTGCTGAACGCCGGTAAAGATAAATAAATCTGCCCGGGTAAGCATCACTGGTTCGAGTTATGCATCGTCCGCAAAAAAAGGGGCTGTAGCAAAACGAAAATTGCTACAGCCCCCGATTTTAGCTCAGAAACCAGATGCAGGGCAAGGAAAAGAGCCCTGGTGTGGAAAAACAGCGTTTGCACAAACTGCGGGATGGTCTCTAGTCCTTCATGGCGAGGGCGAGCACATTTTCCTCAGTCGCGTCCTCGCGTAAGACTTCACCGGTCATCCTGCCGCTTTTCATCACAACGATTCTGTCAGCGACGTTAATTACCTCCGTAAGCTCGCTGGATATGAAAATGACAGCTATACCCTGCCTTGCGTAATCGCATATCCGCTGGTATATCTCAGCCTTTGTGCCGACGTCAATACCTCTTGTCGGCTCGTCGAGAATAAGCAGCTTCGCTTTGAATTGATCATTTGTCCACCGCCCGAGAATAACCTTTTGCTGGTTTCCTCCCGAGAGCTCGAATACCGCTTTGTGAGCACTCGGCGTACGAATATTGTATCTTTCTATGGCTTCCTCAGCAAGCCTTGTTTCGGCGCGCTTGTTGATAAACCCGCGTTTTTTCAGCTGGCTGAGGACAGGCATTGCCACATTATCCTTTATCGATCGGAAAAGAACAAGCCCCTGAATCTTTCTGTCCTCAGGACACAGAGCGATTCCCGCCTTTATTGCCTCCTTCGGCGACTTAAACTGCACCTCACGGCCGTCAAATTTAACTGTGCCACCCAGTATCTTGTCGGCTCCGAATAGAGCCCTGACGATCTCTGTTCTGCCAGCGCCTACAAGACCGGCAAACCCCAGAATTTCACCGCGACGCAGATTAAAGCTAATGTCGTGAACGTACTCGGTTTCAAGGTTTTTAACCTCGAGCAGCGTATCGCCTTTCACTTCGGCGCGTTTCAGGTTGGCATATGTATCGCCAACGTCACGGCCGACCATTGCTGAAATAAGCTCATCCTCCGTCGTCTGCGCTGTCGTAAGCATCTTGACAAGCTGTCCGTCCTTCAGAATCGCTATTTCATCCGTCATCTGGAATATCTCGGATATTCTGTGTGATACATAGATAATAATCTTGCCCTGACTTTTAAGCTTCTCTATCAGCCGGAACAGCGTCGTTATCTCGCTGTCGGTCAGGCTTGATGTCGGCTCGTCAAAGGCAATGATGTCGCTGTTGCGCCTGAAAGCCTTCATTATCTCAACCATCTGCTGATGTGCAATGGACAAGCGCCCCACAGGCTGGTCCGGTTTGATACTAAGCCCGAACGCACCTATGATTTCCTGTGCCAGCTTTCGAAGCTCACGATAATTGACATAGCCGTTGCCCGGAAGATCACCCGCAAAGATGTTCTCTTCAACGCTCATCGCCGGAACAAGCTGGCTCTCCTGATAAATGACGCTTATACCCGCTTTAAGTGATGCTGTCGGCGACTGAAAATTCTGCCGCTCTCCGTCTATGGCCAAAAAGCCTTCGTCGGGTTTTATATCTCCTGAGAGAATTTTTAATAGAGTACTTTTACCCGCTCCGTTTTCACCCAAAAGCGCCAGCACTTTTCCGCTTTCCGCCTTAAACGACACATCGGAAAGAGCCCGAACTCCTGGATACTGCTTACCGATGCCGCAAAACTCAATATGCTTCGCCATCAGCTTTCACCTCCCGCCGGAACGTCCTTGCGCGTTTTGTCCGGGCGCTTTGTCTCCCGTTTCCCCGACATCAGCCGTTGCCTGTTGCTGAGTATATCGAGCGACAGCGCCACAATAAGCAAAAGGCCCGAGGCTGTTGTCTGCCAATAGCTGTCCATGCCCACGCTCGTTAAGCCATTATTAAACGCGCTTAAAAGAATCAGCCCCAAAAACGCGCCGAGCATACCTCCGCTTCCGCCTCCGAACGAAATACCTCCGAGGATGGCGGCAGTCATACCGGCGAACTGGCTGCTGTTTAGTCCCTGTGTTGTGCCTGCCTTCATTCTTGAGGCGAGAAGCAGACCTGCGAGCCCACCCATAACAGCGCTGTTTACGAACAATATGAACGAGGTTTTCACCGGGTTGATTCCCGTGAGATATGAGGCCGTCGGATTACCTCCGACGAGGTAGATTGTCTTCCCAAATTTTGTTTTGCTGAGCATAATCCCGTAAATAATAAAGAACACTATTGCAATTATGACCGATATCGGCAAATAACCGTCAAATATTGATTTTGTGCCGATGGCGTTGAATGTGTCGTTATATATCATCGGGCTTTTTGCACCTGTTAAAACATACGTAACGCCCTGGCAAATAAGCGCTATAGCCATTGTTGTTATAAACGCCGGCGTCTTGAACCGGTTGATGAAAAGTGCGTTTACCGCTCCGATTCCCGCAGCTAAAATCAGCGATAATATCGCGCCTACAATAATCGGCAGGCCAAGCAAATTCTCGTCAACCAGCAGTGCAAAAACAACACCGACAAGTGTGCCAATCGAACCGGCCGACAGGTCGAGCTGGCCCGAAATAAGAAGACATCCGGCGCCTATCGTGAGAAGCGATACCACAGATATGCTGTTAATAAAGTTCTTGATGTTACGGGGACGAATAAACCCGCCGTCTGTAAGAATTGAGAATACTATAAAGACAACAGCAAGCAGCACAATAAGCGAGAATGTTTTCGATGTGAGGACATTGCGTACAGTTGCACGGAAGTCTTTTTCGTTTTTCATCTTCTCCTCCTCACTGCGCGGCTTTGAGAGCCTTGAGTCGGCTCTTTTCGCCCATATAGTCAACCAGCAGCGCTACCAATAAAATAACGCCCTGCGCAACTATCTGCCAATACGCCGGCAGCCCGATTGCCGTAATGCCGCTGTTAAACGTATTCACAAGAATCAGCCCTATAAGCGCGCCCCCAAGGCCTCCCGATCCGCCCATAAACGACACGCCGCCGAGCACCGCCGCCGAAATTGAGTCCATCTCCGTGCCGTACACGGCATTGGGGATTCCCATGTGCATCCTCGCCGAGAAAAGCGACCCGCCCAAAGCGCATATCGCTCCGCAGTTTATGAACAGAATTGTCGATACCTTTTTCGGATTTATTCCCGAGAGCCGGGCGGCAGCGGCATTTCCGCCGCACATATACACGCTTCTTCCGAATTTGGTAAATTTCAATATTAACGAATAAATGATCATAAGCGCAACCATTATGATAAACGCGATCGGAAAGATCCCAATGCTTTTGCCAAGGGCATAAAATCCCTCGTTGCCACTCTCGACAATCGATATGTTTGCGCCGTTTGTGATGGTGAGCGCCACACCCTTGTAAACAGACGACATACCTATTGTGGCAATGAATGCCATAAATCCAACCTTGTTCACCAGAAACGCATTCAAAAGCCCCATGACGCAACCGAAAAGGATCGTAATGACGATTGCGGCAGGCCACGAAACACTCCGGGCTATGATAAGCGCGATAAAAACGCCCGCAATGCAGCCCTCCGAACCCGCTGCCAGATCAACATGCCCGGCGATAAGCAGCGGTACAATACCAACGGCAAAAATACCTGCCAGGCTGACGGCGGTCATGATACCGGCTATGTTTCCGAGGCTTAGAAAATTCTTATTCAGTATCGTGAAAAATATTGACACCACGATGATGATGAGCACAAGTGCCATCTGCTTGCCGAACAATATTTTTTTTATGTTTATTCGTGTCAAATCCGCATTCCTCCTTATACATTAAATACGGGACAGAGAAAACAATTAATGTTACTCTGTCCCGTCTTTATGTCAGTGGTTACGGCAACAGCTTTGCCTGTTCAGCAAGATAAGCCTGATATGTATCGCGCGTAATCATGTTGCCGGAAACCTGAACACGGGGATATGAGCCGCCCTCGTCGTACCATTCGGGCCAGATAGTCTCCGCCGTCACCCTGCCTTCAAGAATCGCAACAAGGCAGTTTGCCATGTCGATCGCTGTCTCGGTTGAAGAAACCGCACACGATGCAACAAACACGTCACCCGAATATCCGCTGTTCATCTCCGCAAGGAACGCATCCGCCTGAATGCATGCCACAAGAACCTTATCCTCCATGCCGAGTTGCTCAACAGC